>CAZJJT010000178.1:0-8252 GCA_964546395.1 uncultured Fibrobacterota bacterium | reverse complement strand
CCTTACCGGGCGGATCACGCGCGAGCAGTTCCTTGAATACCACGTGCCGGTATCGTACACCATGGCGCAGGAGATCAACCGCGTACTGGATCCGGCACGACACAGGGTGATGACAGTCGGCACCTACGGCCGCGACTACTATTTCCGCGTGCCGACACTCTCGCACACGTACTACGACACGGAGTATCTCGACAAGGCGTTTGCCGCGGACAGCGTGCGTCCAGCGTTGCTCGAAGCTGTGCTTCGGGCCGAACGAGTTACGCACCTGCTTATCAACTGGCAGTACTACTACTCCGTGCACGGCAGGAGCGGACTCGTGGACATCGATGCGTTGCGGGACTATTTCGACCGACACTGTTCGGTCACGCTGCAGCGGGGGCAGGTGCAGTTGCTGGAGTGCTCAGGTACGGTACGGTGATGTGCACAGTGAGGATGCGGCCGGAGGGCACGGTCTCATCGTGCCCGGGCCGTTGGGCCAGCGATTGACGCGGAAACGCCGGCGTGATAAGCCGGCGTTGGAGCAGAAAGCGCGGTGCCGGGTGCCCTCGAGGCGCCTGGCAGGCCCCCGCACGCAACGAGCCCTACTGCCCGAACCCCAACTCCTCCCACAGCTCTTCCTTCTGCCGCTCGAACCGCGCCGACTCAAGTGGGAACAGATCTACGCACTGCGTGTGCGCCGCGATGAACGTGTGGGTATCGAGGTGCGTTGTAAACACGGTGACCGAGCGATGCAGCATCTGCAACTCGAACGCATGGAACTCGCGCCAGTCGGCAGGACTCAACCCGTCTTTGTTGGCGCGCCGAATCCAGTCGTTGCGCGTGTTGAGCACGTTGACCAGGCCGGTTTGCTCCACCAGGCTGTCGACGAAGGCGCGGTGGAGCGAGTCGAGACTGTCGGCGGTGACACGGCGGGCGACACACTCGCGCAGCAGGCTGCCGAGAATCGGCTGGTCGGCCTTGGTGGGCTGGGTGGCAAACATGCGACCCAGCGAGCAGAGTTCGGCCGAGTCGAGAACGTCCAGCATGCCCGAGCGGGTCAGGTACAGCGCGGTTGATTCGCGTACGCGCCGCCGCTCGTCGTGCTCCAGCACTGTCGCCCCCGAACCCGTGAAAAACGCGCGCGGTGCGCGGTACTCGAGCAGCGGACGGCGGTCGCGGTTGTGTGGCGGCGTGCCGGGGAACAACGAACGAAACCACTCCGGGCTCATGACCTGCAGCGCAAGGAACCCCAGCGCATCGGTGACACGTCGACGGACCAGTGGGCCGGCCAGCTGCGCGAAGACGCCGCGCTCCTCCAGGTCATGCTGCATGCGGCTGGTGTCGGGTGCGACCGGCTCCATCGACGCCACCATCGCCACGTCGTTGCCCTGCGGGTGCCACATACTGACGTACGGAAACACCGAACTCAGCGTGTTGAGCGCGATTGCCAACGTGGAGTCGTCCATCTCGTAGAAATGGATCCACTGGACAAACAGCCCACCGGGCTGCAGGTGACGAGTGACTTCGGTGAAGAACTCCACGGAGAACAGGTTGCCGATACCGGCGATCCAGGGGTTGGAGGGCTCGGAGATGATGACGTCGTAGCGGCGATCCTGAAGCAGCAGGAACTCCTTGGCATCCGAGACCGCCAGGTGCGTGCGGGGGTCGTCGAGCGGACTGCCGCTCACCTGGTCGAAATGGCGCGACGCGCGCACGACACTCTCGGATATCTCGGCCACGTCGCAGCGCTCGATGGGGTGGTGCAGCGCAGCCCCGACCGTGATGCCGCTTCCGAGGCCGACCACGAACACCTCGCGGGCATCGGGTTTGAGAATCAGCGGGATATGCGCGACCAGTACCTGCGTGCCCATGTCGGTATCGGTGCTGGCCTCGGTCTTGCCGTTGGAGTTCATCCAGAGGTAGTCGGCCCCCTTGGGGCCGTGGCCGACCGCCACCGACATGTCGGGGCCGTCGTGGTGGAACAGAACGGTCTCCTGTTCGACCCGGGCCCTGAACTCAGCGTACGAACCGGCTGCCGCCTCGCGCACACGGTACACGCCCGAGTTGAGTACCATGGTACTCCAGCGGGGTGAGACGGTCTTGAGCACGATCAGGAGCCCCACAGCCGCCACTGCCGCAACGGCGGCGTAGAGCACACGCCGGTTCGGCCGTGCCCATGCGGCAAGTGCGGCGGCGCCTACGAGTCCGCTGGCCAGGATGCCGGTCTCCATGCACCACTGAAGTCCGAACGCGGGAATCAGCACGAAGCCGCTGAGCACCGAGCCCACGACGTTGCCGAGCGTGTTGACCGAGAAGGCCCCGCCGACACTGCGTCCGAGCAGTTCCACGCGCGTGGTGACCACGCGGGCCGCCAGTGGCAGCGTAGCGCCGATGAGCACTGTCGGGACAATCATGAGGCCGGTCGACACGGCAACTTTCAGCGAGAGGTAGGCGGGAAACATGCCGGGCTCGCGTTTGAGCCCGGCGGCCAGCACGTTGAACCAGTAGGGGAGGCGCTCGTAGAACGGGATCATCACTGCGAGGCAGACGCATACGCCCAGTTCGGTCCAGGCGAACAGGCGCAGCGGGTCGGTGATGCGCGAGGAGAACAACGAGACAAGGAGTGCTCCGAGGGAGATCCCGGCGATGAACGTGAACAGCATCGTTGAGAAGGAGTAGGTCGATGAGCCCATGACGAGCGCAATCAGCCGGATCCACACCAGTTCATAGAGCATGGAGATGCAGCCCGAGGCGAAGATGAGCGCGAGTACCGCGAGCTGCTGGCCCGTGGTGTAACTGGTGTCGGCGGTGCTGTTCTGCTCCGGCTGAGAGGGGGACGCTTCGACCGACGACGCTCGTCCGAGCCACACGCACACCGCGCCCAGGGCCGCGTTGACCAGCGCGGTGAGGACCATGGTACGGTCGAGGCCGAGCGTGGCTATGAGCGCGAAGCCGGCGATGAGGCAGCCGGCGGCCGCGCCGGCGCTGTTGACAAAGTAGAGGATTGCCACCGTGCGGCCGACCTGCTCGAGCCGGTAGGCGAAGTGGCGGGTGAGCGCCGGCAGCGTCCCGCCCATCAGGGTGGCCGGCGGCAGCAGTGCCAGCACCGAGAGGACCACTTTCAGGAGCAGGTTGCGCCCCGACTCGACATCGGGCGAGGCCAACGCCAGGTAGAGCCGCGAGAGGCCGGAGGCGATGAGCGGGAACAGCAGGCACCATGCGGCGACACCGAGTTCGAGAACCCCGTACATGGCCAGCCGGCGTGAGACGCGGTCGACTGTGCGGCCGAGGAGCCAGTTGCCCAGCGCCAGGCCGCCCATGAACGTGGCGAGCACCACGGTGTGGGCCGCGGCAGTGCTTCCAAAGAACAGCGACAGGTACTTACCCCAGGCTACCTCGTAGATGAGGCCTGTGGCGCCTGAAATCAGGAAGAGGACGGTGATCAGTCATGTCATCGGTACCTGCTTGCCGCATGCGGGCGGATAGAGGTGTTGCGCGGGGCAGCCGTGGCGGTTGTCCCGCGTGTGTCGCGCCGGCCGTAGCGAGGGGGCCACTGCCCTCTTGGATGTGATGTACTGTGGTGCATGGTTGAAACCGGTACTCAGCGAAAGATATATTCCACGGACGTGAGTGGCAGCGTAGCTCAGTTGGTTAGAGCAGTGGAATCATAATCCACGTGTCGGGGGTTCGACTCCCTCCGCTGCTACCACTTCCCGCCTGAATACACGTTTCCCGATCTGGTCTGGTCATGAAGCCGTACGATCTCTCAGCACGCGTCCGCGCGTTCGCGGCGCCGCTCATGCCCCCCGGCAGCAAGGTGCTTGCCGCGGTGAGCGGGGGGAGCGACTCCGTTGCGCTGCTGGTGCTGCTGCACTCGCTGCGTGACTCCCTCGGCCTGGGCGCGCTCGGTGTCGCGCATGTCAACCACGGGCTTCGGGGAGCCGAATCCGACGCCGACGAGGCGTTGACCGTGCGGCTGGCGCGGGAGTACGGCTGCCCCTGCTTCGTAGAGCACCTTGGGCCCGGGCGAGCGCCCGCAACCGGCATGGAATCGTGGGGGCGTGAGGCGCGCTACCGTTTCCTGCACGCCGTGATGCGCGCCGAGGGGTACACGCGCATCGTGACCGGGCACACTGCTGATGACCAGACCGAGACCATGTTCATGCGGCTGGCACGCGGCGCGGGAGTGCGTGGGCTGCGCGGCATTCTTGCGGCGCGTCAGGACGGTGTGGTGCGGCCCTTGCTGCTGTCGCGACGGGAGGAGTTGCGCGGGTTGTTAGCCACGGCAGGTGTTCACTACCGCGAAGACCACTCGAACAACGACTGTCGCTACCTCCGTAACCAATTCCGCCACAAGGTGTTACCTGTGCTCCGGCAGCAGGATCCACGGTGCGTGGGGTCGATGGCGGAGACGGCTCTGCGGGTGCAGGAACTGGCCCGGCCGCTGTATCTCATTGTAAATAAGTGGATTGCTGAGAACGTACTTCTCGATGAACACGCAGGGGTGCGTCTGCTCCGTAGCGGTCTGGTGGACACGTGGGTTGCGCGCGAGTCGGTTGCCGTGGTGTTGGGTGGCGTGGGACTGCGGTCGTCGCGGCGGCATGTGGACGCGGTGGTGTCGGCTGGTGTGCGAGGACGAGGGACGCACCTTCTGGGGCAGGGATGGCAGGCGGCGGCCGACAGGGACGGTGTGGTGTTGTGCGAGGTGCTGTCGCGGGTGCAGGAGGCGTGGGAGCCGCGCAGACTCGCTGCCCCGGGGGAGACGTGTACCCCGGACGGCAGGGTGGTGACGGTCGAGACAGTTGCGGGTGGCGGGGAACTGAGCGCGGTATCTGGTGACAACTTGTGCGTGCTGCTGAGTGTGCCGAGCGGGGATATCCGACTGTGGTACCGTCAGTGCAGGCAAGGAGAGTACTTCTGGCCGTTGGGGTGGCCTGAGCCGGTGCGGTTGCGTGCGTTTCTGAAGGCGCAGCGTGTTCCGGCTGCCCGGCGGGAGCGGGTGGCGGTCGTGGAACTCGCGGGGACGGGGGTGGTGTGGGTCCCGGGTGTGCGGGTGGCGCAGCAGTGCCGGGTGGATGAGCGCAGCGCGCGCGTGCTCCGGATTCGCTGCCGGTTGTCGCCGTAATACTAATGTATTTTGGCGGACTCGCGGGCGGATGATGGGACCGCCCGTTTTTTGTTGCTGTATTATCTCACTCGAGTACCGAGGGCGGAGGCAGAGGTGGCCCCAGAGGAACAGGGAAGACATGAAGAGCCTCGCGGGGGACAGACCCCGCAGGGCCGTCCGGGCAGGGACGGAGACAAGGGCAAGCGCTGGCGCAGCGAGCCGTCACGGACGGTGATGCTGTGGCTGCTGATAATCGTGACATTTGTGCTGGGGCTGCGGTTCATGCAGAGCCTGAGCCCGTACAAGCCCACGGAGATCACGTACAGCCAGTTCCAGTCGATTCTCGACAACCACGGTGACAAGATCAAGGCGGTCAAAGTCACGCAGCGCGGAATCAAGGCCACGCTGAAGGGCGAGCTGACCGACGAGGCGCCGCTGGTAGCGTTGTCGGATGTCAAGCATACGGCCGGCAGCACCTATTTCGTGGTCGATCTCCCGGTGGTGGATCCCGCAATCTACAGCCAGTGGCAGGGCAAGGGGTTTGCCTACACGTTTGCTTCTGAGCAGTACAACTTCTGGGATATCCTGGGGTTTGCCGCGCCGTGGCTGCTGCTGGTGTTTTTCTGGATATTCATGATGCGGCAGATGCAGGCGGGTCAGCGCGGCATCTTCTCGTTCGGCAAGAGCCGGGCCAAGTTCTACCCGCTGGATCGGCCGCAGAACACGTTTGCCGACGTGGCCGGGGTGGAAGAGGCGAAGGTTGAGCTGCAGGAGATTATCGAGTTCCTGAAGGACCCGGCACGGTTCCGCCAGCTGGGCGGCCGTATCCCCAAGGGCGTGCTGCTGCTGGGGCCGCCGGGGACCGGCAAGACGCTGCTGGCGCGGTGCGTGGCCGGCGAGGCGGGTGTGCCGTTTCTCTCGATGAGCGGCTCGGACTTCGTGGAGATGTTTGTCGGCGTGGGCGCTTCGCGCGTGCGCGACCTGTTTGAGACGGCCAAGAAGAACTCCCCCTGCATCATTTTCATTGACGAGATAGACGCCGTGGGCCGCCAGCGGGGCGCGGGTCTCGGCGGCGGGCACGACGAGCGCGAGCAGACACTGAACCAGATGCTGGTGGAGATGGATGGTTTCGAGGTCAACTCGGGCGTTATCCTCGTGGCAGCCACCAATCGCCCGGACGTGCTCGATCCGGCGCTGCTGCGCCCGGGTCGGTTTGACCGCCAGATCGTGGTCGACGTGCCGGACATCAACGGCCGTGAGGGTATCCTGAAGGTGCACGCCAAGAACGTGCCGCTGGCCGAGGACGTGGATCTCAGGACCATCGCCCGTGGCACGCCGGGGTTCGTGGGGGCCGATCTGGCCAACCTGGTGAACGAGGCCGCACTGCTGGCCGCACGCTACGGGCAGAAAGCGGTCGCGATGCTGGATTTCGAGGAAGCGAAGGACCGTGTGTATATGGGTGCCGAGCGGCGCAGCCTGGTGCTCTCGGTGAAAGAGAAGGAGCACACGGCATACCACGAGGCGGGACACGCAATCTGCAATATCCACTGTGAGTTCACCGATCCGCTGCACAAGATCACGATTATTCCCCGCGGGCGGGCACTGGGCCTCACCTGGTCTCTTCCCAAGGAGGACAAGTACAGCGAGCGGCGGGAGGCGATCCTCGACAAGGTGTGTCTGCTGATGGGCGGGCGGGCGGCGGAGGAGCTGGTGCTCCAGACTCGTACCACGGGTGCGGCCAACGATATCAAGGAGGCCACCCGGCTGGTGCGGCGCATGATCTGCGACTTCGGCATGACTGAGGAGCTGGGACCGCTGAACTACGGCGAGAAGAACGAGCAGATTTTTCTGGGCCGCGAGTTCAACCAGCACCGATACTACTCGGAGAAGACGGCGCAGGAAATCGACACGATCATGCGGCGCATGGTGGAAGAGCAGTATGCGCGCGCGAAGAAGATCCTCACCGACCATCGCGAGGAGTTGGAGCGGCTCGCGCGCGCGCTGGTCGAACACGAGTTGCTGGATGCCGAAGAGGTGACGAAAGTGATTCGCGGCGAGAAGCTCGAAGGGGTACGCAAGGTGCGTACAACGGCCTCGGAGCGGCAGCACAAGAAGGAAGAGAGCACAGGGCCGGCATGAACCCTGCGGGGCGCCATCCCACCCTGGCCGCGGTGGTGTCGCGGCCGTTTGCGCTGATGGGGATTGTCAACGCGACACCGGATTCGTTCTACGACGGCGGGAGGCACGACTCGTGCGGGCGGGCGGTGGAGCACGCGCTGCGGCTGGTTGACGAGGGTGCGGATGTCATCGATGTCGGCGGGGAATCGACCCGCCCCGGCTCACCGCCGGTTGACATGGAGGAAGAGATTCGTCGTGTGATACCGGTGGTCGAGGCGGTGGGCGCGCGTACGAGCGTACCGATCAGTGTCGATACGACCAAGGCCGGGGTGGCGGAGCGTGCGCTGCAGGCCGGTGCGAGCTGGGTGAACGATATCAGCGCGGGGCGGTTTGACAGGGCAATGGCCGGTGTGGTCGCGCAGGGGGGCGGGCCGGTAGTGCTCATGCACTCGCGGGAGCGTCCGGCCACGATGCAGCAGTGTCCGAGCTACGAGGATGTGCTTGCGGAGGTGGAGTCGGAGCTGTTGGGGCAGGTGACGGTGTTCACCGAGGCGGGGGTGGCCGAGGCCAACATCGTGCTTGACCCCGGTATCGGGTTTGCCAAGCGCGTGGAGGACAACCTGGCGCTCCTGAGGGGTGTCGATCGGCTTGCGGGCCACGGGTTCCCGGTCCTGGTGGGCACTTCGCGCAAGTCGTTTATCGGACAGGTTACCGGGCGTGATGTCGAACAGCGGCTGGCCGGTTCGTTGGGCAGCGTGGCGGCGGTATACGCGCGGGGGGTACGGATGTTCCGGGTGCATGATGTCGCCGAGACCGCCGATCTGCTTCGCGTGCTGAGCGCCATCGACGGTGACAGTGCGCGGAGAGGCGGGTAGCGGTTGGGTGAGGACCGCGCGAAGCGTACGGGACGGTGGCGGTGGGCCGCTGTCATGGTGCTGCTGCTGGCAGTGGCGGTGCTGATGTCCCGTCGTGACTGCCATGGCGGCCGCACCGGGGCGCGGCACGGGTCGGTGGCCGACACTCTCGGCATGCACGGGCGGGACACTGC
>CAZJJT010000177.1:0-8305 GCA_964546395.1 uncultured Fibrobacterota bacterium | reverse complement strand
TGACGCGACTGCCGAGAAGAACGACGCGGCCCTGCGGACCAACGTGTTCATCGGTGTGCTTGCCGGCGTGTGGGTACTGAACGCAATCGACGGGTTGGTGTGCGGTGCGATCGAAGCGCGGTCGGTGACCGACCGGTACTTCGCCGTGGCGCCCACATGGGGCCACGGGACGGCGGGGAGCGCCTGCGGTATCGCGGTCCACGTGCCGCTGCGGACGGGAATGCGAGGTGGGCAATGAAACGCTCTCTGGTGAGCACGGTGTCATCGGCGGCGATGCTGGCCGGTGTGCTCGTGCTGTGCAGTCAGGACGACACGGTGTTCGACATCGACGATGCCGAGGAGTTCACGGGAGTCGTGTCGGGCCAGATTGTCAACGGGGACTCGGTTGGCCTCAGCGGGGCGCTGGTGACGGCCCGGCCCGGCGGCCAGACCACGGTCAGCGGGCCCGGTGGTACGTTCACGCTCAGCGGCCTTCCGCCGGGCAGGCATGTCCTCTGTGTGTCGCTGCTCGACTACCGCGACACCCTCACCGACACCGTGACCCTGGGACTCAGCGACTCGCTGTCGCTTCGCCACGGAGTCCGCATGACCTACCGCTTTGCCTGGATTCGCGGCACGGTCACCGTCCCCAACCAGCAGATCTTGCCGCTGGACGCGGGGCTGCAGGTGGAGAACCAGGATGCCATGGCCAGGACGCTGCCCACCGGTCAGTTCTTCCTTCGGAGAGTCGAGCCGGGTCTGGTGCGCGTGTACGCGGCAATCAGCGGCGTCGGGTACGGCGTCCGCGAAGAGACCATCGAGGCGGAAGACACGGTGCAGATGGATATCGCGATCGACCGGGCAGGCGGCACGGTGAGCGGCACCGTTCAGGACAGCTCCGGATCGCCCGTCGCCAATGCGGCAGTCAGCGCGGTGAGCGGGATCCTGCAAGCAGCCACCGATTCCACCGGCAGGTTCACTCTCACCGAGGTACCCAGCCAGTGTGACATCTGCCTGATGGTGACCACTGCGAGCACGACCATGATGTTCGCGGGGGTGAGCGTCGAAGAGGGCGGGGCGCTCGATCTGCGCTCGATGACCCTCCGGCAGAACCTCGAGTACAACGGTATCACCATGTCACCCTCGGTCGCCTACGCATCAACTGCCGATACGACAGTCATGCTGGTGGTGTCGGTGTCGCTTGCGGACTCTCTCGTTCGCATCGCCAGCTACGACTGGGACCTCGACGATGACGGGACGTGGGACGTGGTCACACCGACCTCGCGTACAGCGATCCCGACGCCGGGTCCGGGAACGCACCGCGTGCGTGTGCGCTGCACCACTGTCGACAGCGTCGTGTCACCCGTGATCGCTATCGAGGTGGTGGTCAGAGCGGTCAACCGCGCGCCGCGACTCGTCGACTCGTCGTTTACCGACACGGGGCGGGTCGGCGTGGAGTACCGTGACACGATTCACGCGGTGGACGACGACGGGGATTCGGTGCGGTGGTTCCTGGTCGATACGCTGCCCGCGGGAGTCGTGCTGCAGGACAGCATCGTGCGCTGGACGCCGGCTGCGCCGTGCGCATGCACGCTGCACGTCGCGATAGGTGATGACAGCGGCGCGGGTCGGGTGGTGTCCTGGCCGGTAGCGGTCGACTCGGCACTGGTGCCGCCGCAGGTGAACGTGCCGTTTCCCGACGTGGTCGCACGTGACGGTGATACGGTAACGCTGTTTGTGACGGCTACGGGATCTGCGCCGCTCGGGTACGTGTGGTACCATGACGGTGTAGCGGTTGATTCCGGCGACTCGACGTACTTTGTCGCGGCCCTTCAGCCGTCCGACACCGGCTGGTACGTCGTCGAGGTGAGTAACGGAGCAGGGAGTGTCGTCAGCGACACCCTGCGTCTCACTATCGGCTTCATGGGTGTCGGGCCATGGGTTCCCGGTGGTGCCGTGAGCCGCTGGCGTGCCATGGCACTCATCGAGGCTGGCGGGACCGACTTCGTGATGGGAGACACCATCGAACCCGACGCCACGCCGTGGCTGGCACAGTTTACCCGCGACTTTCTGATTGACACAGTGGAGGTACCGCAATGGCTGTACGGCAGGCTTCTGGGGACAAACCCTTCGAGCATGCAGCACGATACCGCACTGCCTGTCTTCGGCATGACATGGTACGACGCTGTGCTCTTCTGCAACGCGCGCAGCAAGGCCGACAATCTTGACACCGTGTACGTATACACCTCGATCGCGGGTTTCCCGGGCAGTGGCTGTACCGACCTGACCGGCCTTGCCCTGCAGCACGATCGCAACGGGTACCGCCTGCCGACAGAGGCCGAGTGGGAGTACGCTTCGCGGGGCGGCACGGCGGAACGCTACTCGTGGGGGCCCTCCGACACAGCATCAGACTACGCCTGGTTCGGTGGCGGTGTGGCAGAGGTGGTAGGCAGGAAACAACCGAACCCGTACGATCTGCGTGACATGGCCGGCAACGTAGCCGAGTGGTGCCACGACTGGTATGCCCCGTATGCAGGAACGTCGCCGCCCGACCCGTTTGGCGGACCCAACAGCGGCATGGGTGTGGTGGTGCGCGGAGGGAGCATGCTTGACCCGCTTGACAGCATGGCGTGCGGTGCACGTTCACACCAGCTGCCGGGAACGGCCCACGACGAAATCGGGTTCCGCTGCGTACGCTACCCGGACTCGGGTGGAATCGGGGCATACATCTCGGTGTCGTTGCCCGAGACAACGTTCGTGGGGCACGGCTACAAGCTTGCGCTCCACGTCGAAGCCGGTGGACAGCCGCCGATTAGGTACGAGTGGCGTCAACTCGACTCCACCGTCAGTGACAGCGCCTCGTACCTTGTCGACTCGGCGACCGCTGTGCACATGGGGCAGTACTCGGTGAGTGTGTGGAACGCGGTCGACACGGTGCACGACAGCACGTACGTGATCGTCGATGCGCCGGTGAACCCGTACTTCGTGCAGATGCCCGAGTTGGTGACGGTTGACGGGCCGATGGCGCTCGTATACGCAAGCGGCACCAGCTTTCGCATGGGCCAGTGGGGAGTGCAGGACGCGGCACCGGATTTCAAGGTCGACTTCGGATACAGCTTCTACATCGACACCACCGAGGTTACGCAGCTGCTGTACGAGACGTACATGGAAGGCGAGAACCCCTCAGCGATCCGGGGCCAGCAGTTGCCGGTGTACCGTGTCACCTGGTACGATGCTGTGCGGTTCTGCAACAAGCGCACGCAGCAGGAAGGGACCACTCAGGACGACACCGCGTACGTCTACACCGCCGAACTCATGTATCAGGACTCGGCCAGTCCGTTTATCGGGCAGTGTTCCCTGCTGGTGAACCTGCAGTGGGTCGATACCAGCAAAGGCTATCGCCTTCCCACCGAAGCCGAGTGGGAGTATGCGTGCCGCGGGGCCACCACAGCGTCGTACTTCTGGGGCGAGGACAGCACGACGGGATGGGTGCCGTACGCGGTAAACAACGCTTCCGGGCCCGACTCGCTCGGACCGCGCCAGCCCAACCCGTACCGGCTCTACGACATCTGCGGCAACGCCGCCGAATGGGTGTGGGACTGGCACGCGCCCTACTCGCCGCAGGCCAAAGCTGACCCCACCGGGCCGCCCACCGGTCAGCACAGGGTCATGCGCGGCGGCGACTGGGACAGCGGCACGAGTACCATGAAATCGGCGGCCCGCGCCATGGCGCTTCCCGACCTGAGCGACAACCCGGCGGCCCTGGTCGGCATCCGGTGCGTGCGCAGGGCGCCGTAGGGCCGCACAACCCTCACCCGCACCTCCACCAGGGGAACCACCGCGATGCCTCCGACAGACCGTGCTGCATTCGTCGACGCCGTTCTCAACCGCATGAGCCTCGCCGAGAAGGTGGGGCAGTGTTTCACGCTGTCGTGGCGGGGGAGCCTTGTCACGCCCAGCGTTCTTGACGTCGTGGAGAAGCTCCACGCGGGCGGCCTGCGGGTTGAGCCCTACACCACCGAGTCGGCCACCGCACTCTACTACGGTCGCCGGCTGGCCGACCCCAGCTTCACGCCGCCAGCCGACTACACCAGCATCGCGCAGACCTACTTCCAGGCGAAGCATCCCGGCACCTGCTGCCCGCCCGCCGAGTACGCCGCGCGGCTGAACCGTCTGAAAGAGGTCGCCATGGCGCGGCCGAGCGGCGTGCCGCTGCACATCACGCTTGACTTTGAGGGCGATTTCAGCCACGACTACAGCCACGGCGGGGTGCGGATGTTCCCGTCGCAGATGGGCCTCGCGGCATCGGGGGACCCCGACCTCGCGTACCGCGTGGGCACAGCGGTGGCGGAACAGCTGCGTGCAGTGGGGATCACCATGATGCACTCGCCGGTGTGTGACGTCAACGTGAAAGCGGAGAACCCGGAGATCGGCACGAGGTCGTTTTCGAGTGATGCCGGCGTGTGCGCGGAGTACGCGCTGCGCATGTACGAGGGGATTCGTGACGGCGGCGTGGTGGCCACCGCCAAGCATTTCCCCGGCCGCGGCGACTCGACCAGGGATGCGCACGAAGAACTCGAGTGTATCAACGTCGACCGTGGCACCATGCTCGCACGTGAGCTTGCTCCCTACAGGCGGCTGATCGCCGGCGGACTGGGCGCGATCATGTCGGCCCACAGCGCCTACCCGGCGCTCGACAGCGCCGACACCCCGGCCACGCTCTCGGCGCGCATCCTGCGCGAGCTGCTGCGCGGCGAACTGGGGTTCCAGGGGGTCATCACCTCTGATGCCATGGGGATGGGCGCGATTATCAAGCGCTGGGGCATTCCTCGCGCCTGCGTGCTCGCGCTCAAAGCCGGGTGCAACCTGCTCCTGGTGAAAAACGACGAGGAGGTGCGGTCACAGTCGTTCTACGCTGTCAAGCAGGCGGTGGAGAGAGGCGAGCTGACTGAGGAGGAGCTGTCGGAGTCGGTGCGGTACGTGCTGAACATGAAGTACGACCAGGGGCTGTTTGCGGACGGCGGGGTGGTCGACCCGGAACGGGCCGCGGCCGTGGTCGGCTGTGCAGGGCACCGGGACACGGAGGCCGAGGCGGCCCGACGGGCATGCGTGGTGATCCGTGACGCCAACGGTATCCTGCCCCTGTCGCCCGAGCAGAAGGTGCTGGTGGTGGAGCAGATGGTGCCGCTGGAATTCACTCCCAACGACACGGACTGCAACTCGCATGTGCTCAACGAAGCCGTGCTCGCGCATTCGCGCAACGTCATCTGTGCTGCCACTGAATTCTGCGCAACGGAACAGGAAACGGCTCTGCTGCTCGAAGTGGCGCGGGAAGCCGACGTCGTGGTGATAACCAACCACTACTGGCGTATACGGCCGAAGAACAACACTGCACTCGTGGAGGCGATGCTGAAAGCGGGCAGGACCGTCGTAGTGGTCACCAACACGCCCTACAACGTGGGCGCGGTGGCGGGGGCGGCTTGCGTGCTGTGCACGCTGGGCGGCTCACCGCAGTCGCTTCGCCACGCCGCTGCGGTGCTGTATGGAGCGGCGCGAGCCGAGGGCTCCCTGCCGCCCCACTGAGCCCGGCCGCGCCACTCAGTTGGCGTTTATCCGCTTGAGCGCCTGCTTCGCGCCGGCGTCGGTGCCGCCCACCGAGATGTGCTTCTCATAGTACTTCTCGGCGTTGCGCACGTCCTTGAGACCGCGGTAGTAGATGTCGCCGATTTCCTTGTAGGCCTGGGCGGCCAGTTCGGGTTCGTACTTGGCCGCTTTGTCCAACGCGTCAACCGCGTCGCCAAACTGCTTCGCGCTCGACAGCAGCTGCCCCAGCAGCATATGCATCTTGCCACTGCGCGGCGCCTGCTCGCAGCCCTTGCGCGCCGCCGTAATCGCTTCCATGGTCTCGCCCTGCTTCGCCGCCGCTTCCGCCATGTAGAAATACGCCTGCGCGTCGTTGGGCGCGATGCGTATCGCCTCCTTGAACAGCTCCTTGGCCGACCCGAAGTCCTTCTGGCCGGCGTAGGCGCGGCCCATGCCCACGAAGATATGCGGGTTGTTGGGCTCGAGGCCGGAGGCGATACCGAACGCCTGGATTGCGTCACCGAACTTGCTCTGCGCCAGGTACACGCGGCCGAGGCCCATCTGCATGTCGGAGTTGGTGGGAAGCACGCGGGCAGCCAACTTGTACTTCGACATGGCGGCCGCCATGTTGTTCTTGGCTTCTTCGATACGGCCCTGGGCCAGGTAGATCCACCCCGACGTACGGTTGCCGGTGTTGCGGCTCAGTATCGACTGCGCGTTGGCCAGTTGGCCGCGATCGACGCTGATCGCGCAGAGCAGGTACAGCGCTTCGTCGTTCTGCGGGTTGATTGCCACCGCCTTGTTGCACAACTCCATGGCACGGTCGGGGTTGCCGGAGAGCGAGAGCGCGCGCGCCAGCTTCACCATCACGTTGTCGTTGTGGTCACTGCTGCGCGCAGCACGGTCGAGATGATCAATCGCCTTGGCGAAGTCGCCCTTCGAGAGGTAGATCTGCCCCAGGTACTCGTCGCACATGCCGCAGTTCTTGTCAATCTGTGCCGCCTTCATCAGGTACACCAGCGCCTTGTCTTCATCGGCCTCACGCAGGTAGAACACGCCTGCCCACTGGAGCACCTTCGAATCGGACGGTGCCAGCTCGAGCGCACGCGAGATCACCTTGACGGCGATCGTGTTCTTGCCGGTCAGGTGAGCGCACTGCGCCATCTCCACCATGTAGTCGACGTTATTCTGGTCCACCTTGTTGGCCTGGCTGAACTGGTCGAACGCCTCGCGGTACTTGCGCTCGCCCTTCAGCATGCTCCCATACAGCGCGAGCGCCCTCGTGTGCTTGGGGTCGAGCTTGATCGTCTTGGCCAGGTATGTCTTGGCCTCGCCCGGCTGGTTCGACACCAGGTGGAAATGCGCCTTCGCAAACACCACCTCGGGGTCATCCGGCGCGTACGACAGGGCCGCGTTGATATGCAGCCCCTGCATCTTCGCGTCCCCCTTCTTGGCATAGAGCTGCGCCAATTGCATGTGCAGACCCACTTCCGTGGGCTTCGCCCGCGAAGCGGCTTCGAGGGCCGAAATCGCCTTGTCCAGCTCGCCCCGCGCAAACAGCATGCTTCCCAGTTCGTTGGCGACGTCGAAACTGCCGCTCTCGGACACGATGCGCAACTGGAGCACCTCGATCAGATGCGTGGTGTCCTTGAGCGAACGGTAACAGTCGGAAAGCGCCTCAAGGAGCGCGGGGTCCTTGGCACCGGCGGCAAGGGCGCGGCCCAGCGGGTCGGCCGCTTCCACCAGTCGCTTCGTGCTGTACAGCGACATGCCCAGTTTGAGCAGCACGTCCGTATTCCTCGGCATCAGCAGCGACGCCTTGCCCAGCGCGGCGGCAGCTTTGTCGTAGACCTTGTTGCTGAAGTAGATCGCGCCGAGCTGGTACCACGCGGCAGAGTCCTGCTGCTCCTTGGCCAGGTAGCGTTCATACGCGACTGCTGCATCCTGCGCCTTGTTCAGTTTCACGTACGCCTGTGCCAGGTACAGGTTGAGTTTCGGCGGCGCACCAGCCTTGGCGCTCACGGGTCCCAGCAGCTTGACCAGGTTGCTCAGCTGGTTGGCGCCGAGCAACAGCTCGCCGAGGCGCTCGTGATTGCGGTAGTCCTGCGGGAACAGCGACATGTTGCGCTTGTACTGCTCCATGGCCAGCGACGGCTGTTTCGCCTGCTCGAGCAGCTCCCCGAGGTGGTACGAATACTCCTGGCGCTTGGGCGCTTTCGAAAGCGACACATAGCGCTGGTAGTACGAAGCCGCCTTCTTCAGATCCCCTGCTTTCTCATACGCCTGGGCCGCCATCTCAAGCGTCGCCGCGTCCTTGCCCTTCTTCGCTGCCAGCTTGTCTATCACCAGCAGTGCCTCGGTCGGCTTGCTTGTGGCGGTGTACGACTCCGCCAGCATCTGCAGCACCTCCGGGTCACCCGCCTTGGGTCCGCTCAGCCCCGACAGCAGCGCGACCACGTCGGCATGCTTCCTGTTCTTGTAGGCCATACGTGCGCTGTTGACGTTCACGTCGGGGTCGCTGTACTTCTTGCTCAGGAATTCATCGTACAGTTTCTTCGCCAGCGGGTAGTTGCCCACCTTGTACACCAAGTGACCGGCACGCGCAAGGTAGCCGCTGTTCTTGTCGGGGTTGAGCTGGTAGGCGCGGTACCACGTGTCCGCCGCCAGGCTGTCCTTCTTCAACTTTTCGTAGGTCTGCGCCAGACCGACCACCGCATCTTCGTTCTTCGTATCCCCCTTGAGG
>CAZJJT010000176.1:6877-8337 GCA_964546395.1 uncultured Fibrobacterota bacterium | reverse complement strand
ACCAGGACACCAACGGGAAATGCCACTATGTACAGCAGGCGCATCCAGTCGAGACACACGGGATAGGCGGCCAGGCAGGCTCGCCCTTCACGCGTGAACGCCGGTGTATCCGGGTGGTACTCCTGCAGGAGCCCTTCGAGAGCGCGCATGTATTCGTACTGACGCTCGATCTGGACCACAACGCGGAAGTACCTCGACAGTAACCCAAACATGGCGAACCACAGGATGGTATCTACTGGCGCAGGTGGTCCGCACGTCGGTTGACAAGTTTTTGAAGTGCGGTGACCTGAAGCATGGGTTTGCGCACGTCCGGTGTCCGGATTGTCACAAAGAGTTCTTCGTGGCGTTTTCCTGCCGGCAGCGCGGCTGTTGTCCCTCGTGCGACCAGAAGCGGTCGCTGGTGCTGGCCATTCGCCTCAATGCCCAGGTCTTTGATGCCGTGCCGCACCGGCAGTGGGTTTTCACGATACCGAAACGGCTGCGCGTGTACTTCCGGTATGACCGCTCGCTGTTGGGTAAGATGTGCCAGGCGGCATACGCCGCCGTGTGCGATGTGTACGGACTGGAGCCGGACGCCGGCAACGGTGTTGCGGCCATGGCGGGGGCGGTGCAGACGTTTGGCGATCTCATGAATTGTCACTGCCGTTCTGAAGGGTGAGGAATACCAGTCTCTTCGAGACTGTACCTGCTGTGTCACTTGCCCTTTGGCACCCTCACATCCACTCCGTGGTTGCCGAGGGAGTCTTCACGCAGTCCGGAGCGTTTGTTCGGCTGCCCGATGCGCAACTCCGCAGGGCTGAAGAGTTCTGGCGCGAACGAGTGTTCCGACTCCTTCTCGACTCGCACAAGGTCGACAATGCCATCGTTGCTTCGCTGAGAGACTAGAAACACTCGGGTTTCAGCGTAGATACCTCCGTGTGCATCGCGGCCAACGACCAGGCCGCCATGTCTCGGCTGGTCGGCTACATTTCCCGCAGCCCTCTTTCCCTTTCGCGCATGGTTACGCGCACGAGCGACGGCAAGATCGTCTATCGAGCTTCGCACGCCAGGTGCTGGCCCTTTCCCAAGTCCGGCGAGCAGACTGTCATGGAGGGAATACCGAGGAACCATGAAATCTTCGAGCCACTCGACTTCCTCGCCGAGCTGACCCAGCACATCCCTGACCGAGGCGAGCACCAGATACGCTACTACGGTTGGTACAGGCACTCTGCAGAAGAACACAACTCGACTGAACCCGAAGGGTTCGGTTTCCTTACAGAGGGAAACGGAAGTGACAATAGGTCCCGTGGTGTCCGCGAGAAAGCGCTGAAAGCTGCGTTGGTTCCCAAACCCGCGCAGGTGCTGACCCAGCAGCAGCTGCGCTTCAGAGTCACCCGGGTGGCACTGATCTCTGCGCAAGTGACACAACTCGGGAAGAGCGCCAGAGCGCTGGACTCAACACGCAGCGGAACGAAGAGACA
>CAZJJT010000176.1:0-6867 GCA_964546395.1 uncultured Fibrobacterota bacterium | reverse complement strand
CCCCGGACCATTGGGCGGCATTGATCAACCTTGTCTACGAGGTCGATCCGCTCAAGTGTCCCGACTGCGGCGGGGAAATGAAGATTCTGGCACTCATACCCCACGAGCACCAGTGCACTATTCGGGTGCAGCGGTCTGTTGGACTGCGCCGCCTCGTGCGCGGATCTCGATTCCAGCCAAGGCCCGCGGGATGCAAAACCGCGCGCCGGAACGACAACTACTCGAATTCGATCGTTGCCGGCGGCTTGATACTGACATCGTATGCTACCCGTGACGCGCCGGTGTACGCAGCAACCCTCCTGCCAATATCAAGGAGCGCCGTCTGGTCGATGCGGACCGGACGGGCCAGTTTCGCGGCCGCGCTCTCGACGGCCCGCATGCCGACCACGTACTGCGTTTTCGGCGTGTCGTTCACGCAAAGCTCCAGAAGAATGCGCGGCAACTGGAGTGTGTTCCACGCCTCGCTGCAGAGCGTGCTCAGCTTGTCGTAGTCGACGTCGCGGTCGACCCTTGCCCACGAGACAGGTTTGTAGATGGGGACTTCGGGGCGCGTTCCCTCTTCGGGGACGACCGTCGTCCGGCTTGTCATCTTGAAGCACTCCGCATTCGGGCCGAGAATGCTGCAGGCCATGTCTGTCAGGGCCGGGTCGGGTTCCATGTCCGGGTCGAGTGCCATTCCGAAGTACTGGAAGGGGGTCCGGATGCCGGTCGTCTCCTCGTAGAGGTAGGGCTTGCCGTGTTTCTCAACGTAGTACTTCTCAACTTCCTGCTCGACAATATCGGTGGCGAGTTGTGACAAGTGGAGCTTCTGCTCAGTGAATTCGCCGACAGTTCTGAGTATCTGCGCGGGGCCAGGGCAGGGAATCCTGTGCGTGAAGGACGGCGGGAGGTCGAGGTACTCGCCGACTTTCCGGACCTGCGGTTTTGCCAGCGACGCCAGCGGCTCGAGCTTCCTGACAGAATAGTTCCAGCCGACGTTGTGTTGGCTCTTGAACCCGCCTTCGGTTTCCGCAATGTCGGGTGCGATGGTGCCGTCGGCGATCCAGGTTGCGCCCAATTGCTCGATATACCTGTCGGATACTTTCCTGTAGTTCCCGATGAATGTCTTGCGCTTCTCTTCGCCGTTGGAAAGACCGACCAGCGGCGGCAGGATCTCGTCCCGTACCTCGAGAACGGTGAAATTCAGGTTGCTGAAAATCTTCCGCGTGACTTCGCCCTCGGGCCTGCCGTTGATAAGACGGCGGCACCCGTCTTCGATGAAGAACGTATAGAGGTCTTTGCCGACGATGCGGTCGAGGAGGAACGCGGCGACCGTGCTGTCGACGCCGCCAGACGCAGAGAGAGCGATCTTCTCGCCCGGCTTCACCAGGCCCTTCACCCAGCGAACCGCTTCCTCAACGAAGTCTGCGGGATTGAAGTCTGCGGGGTTCCCGGGAATTGAGTACGCGAACCTGTGGGTCTGGACCTGATTGGCCTGTGTCGACATGCTGCCTCCTGCTCAATGGAATGGGTTTGGCTGTTGGTTCACGTGATTACCGATGTCAAGCGAACAGCGGCATGATGATTCCGCTGCGGAACGCCGATTTGTCACTATCCCGCCCCAACGTCCCGAACATACACAGATATCCGTATTGTCAGCCGTACCTGCTGCACCGCAGCGCCTGTCGATACCCCTCTCGCTGCTGTCCATCTGCCGTAAGATACGACATTCGCGCTTGTCAGGAGGGCTGTGCGACGGGGCGCGTTCCAGCGACCTGAGTTCACTTGAGTGTCCCGACTGCGGCGGGACGATGGAAACCGTAGCGCTCATTGGCAGCCAACGTCAGCCAGAGGTGATCGAGAAGATTCTCACTGCCGTTCGGCAGGGCGGGGAGTATGAACCCTTCGGGCTCAACCGGTTGTGTCTCTTGCCCTTTCCCAAACACTGCAGGCTCCGGCGCGAACCAACGCAGCGGGGACCGCCGGCCCAGACATCTTGCCCGCCAGAGCCCGCCGCGCGTGTACTCACGTACGATGCTGGGTTTCCTGCCACGTTCGTTGCCCAATGCATGGCAGCCGGCACTTCGTGCCCAGTCGGATCGCAGTGTCTGCATGTTGACTTTCGAGTCGGAAACAGTGATATTGGTGTGGAATAGGTGTCACGCGACCTATCACGCTACGACGCAAACGCCCGCACCTGATGCGCAACCAGGGTCGAGGACGTGTCCGCGAGCGGGAGATAGGCCGAAAGCATGGACGCGGGGCGGGCTCTCAGCCCGGTGGGGGAAGAGCCTGTGGACAAAGCGGACAGGACATACGCGGCCTGCCTGGAGATCCTGCACGAGGAGCTCGTCCCGGCCATGGGATGTACCGAGCCCATTGCCATCGCCTATGCCGCCGCCCGGGCGCGGGATGTCCTCGGAGAACCGCCCGAACGTGTCCTGGTCGAGGCAAGCGAAGACATCGTCAAGAACGCCAGGAGCGTCGTTGTCCCCAACACCGGCAAGCTGAAAGGCGTCGCGGCCGCGGCCGCCGCGGGAATCGTCGCGGGTGACGCCGACAAGGTGCTGCAGGTGATCGCGTCGGTGAGCGAAGACGCGCGGGGGCAGATCGCCAGTTTTCTCGAGACGAGGGATGTAGAGGTGCGCCCATTGAGCGGCGGTCCCGCCTTCGACCTCATCGTGACGGTGTTTCGCGGAGAGTCCAGCGCCTCCGTGAGGGTATCTCACTACCACACGAATATCGTCGCCGTGACGAAGGATGGCCGGACGGTCTACCAGAACCAGGACTGCGACGACATGAGCCCACAGCATCGCGCCGACCGCTCATTGCTGAGCGTAAGCGGCATCGTCGACTTCGCCGAGTCGGTTGATCCCTCGGAGATAGAGACCGTCCTGCAGCGGCAGATTGACTACAACATGGCCATCGCCGGGGAGGGCCTCCACGGTGATTGGGGGGCGAATATCGGCTCGGTACTGCGGGAGGCGTTCGGGGACGATATCGGGGTTCGCGCGAAGGCTCTCGCGGCAGCCGGCTCGGACGCCAGGATGGGCGGCTGTGCGCTTCCTGTCGTGATCGTTTCGGGGAGCGGCAACCAGGGGATCGCAGCATCTGTACCCGTTGTCGAATACGCCCGTGAGCTGGGCGCCGAGAAGGAGTGCCTGTACCGGGCGCTGGTGATTTCGAACCTTGTCACAGTCCACCAGAAGACGGGTCTCGGCAGTCTGTCGGCATACTGCGGAGCCGTCTCGGCCGGGGTTGGTGCCGGGGCAGGTATCACCTGGCTCCATGGCGGGCAGTTCGAGGAGGTGGCGCATACCATCGTGAACGCGCTCGCCATCGTGTCCGGCGTCATCTGTGACGGCGCCAAGCCGTCATGCGCCGCCAAGGTCGCCATCGCGGTCGAGGCAGGAATTCTCGGCTTCCACATGTATCAGAGAGGGCAGCAGTTCTACGGCGGCGAAGGGATCATCCGGAAGGGCGTCGAGAACACCATCATGGCTATCGGCAGGCTTGGCCGCACGGGGATGAAGGAGACCGACAAGGAGATCGTTCGGCTCATGCTGGGCGGTTGCTCGTAGCGGCAGGCCGCAGGCGGCACACAAGGGCAAGACACTCTGCGACATTCTGAGGCAGGAGCTGGCCCGAAATATCTTGATCCGTCTGTCTACCCGGGCCATCAATACTACAAACGGTTCAGCGCGCAGGGAGGATCCGATGGAGCTCGCACGTACGTCCAAGTCAACCATGACCCCCTTCGAACTGAACCACGGCGACCGGCTTGTGTACACGCGCAATGACGGTGAGCAGGTTGCCGTCGAATTGCTCGACACGGCGGCATCGGTCCTGGAACGTGAGTACGCCCGGTACGGCAGCGGCGCCATGGAGGGCGATATCTCTGTCTATGGGTTCTCGTGTCGGCTGCGTGTCAACGGTGAGGAGATCACCATCAACCGTGAAGTCGGCTCCCAGGCAAGCTTCTACGAACCGCTGGCGATTGCGGGAACGCACGTATGGCTGGACGCGGTGCGGGCCGCCTTTGACACCTCGTATGACCACCAGGGCTCGCCGGGAGGGTTCATAGTAGAGAAGGACTTCCTGAACGGACTTGTGTGCATGCCGCGCAAGGCGGCGCGCTTTGTCATTCAGGATGCCGGCGCGTCCATATGTCCTGAATCGGTACATCCCTGGTTTGCCACGTCCGAGCCGCAGCTGCACATCGAGAACTGCTACAACGGCGAAGACTGCTGGATGGGGCCGTACGGCGGTGCGTTCGCCCACTGCGGCCTGGATATCAACATGCCTGCCGGGAGCCTGCTGTACTCCCCCATCTCGCTGGACACCCAACGATATGCCCTGACAGTCGCCGCCGGCTTCCGTAACAACCGCTGGGAGGGATTCAGGCGCTGGGAAGGCAACGTGGAATGGCGTCTGTCAACCGCGCATCTCATCGCCCCCCTGGTGCCCGAGCACATGCCGCTGGAGCGGGGTACTGCGTACGCAACGACAGCCGGGACAGCCGTGGGCGACCATCAGCACACTCACTTCAACCTGCATGTCACGGAGGCGGGCGGAAGCTACATGCTCGACCCCTGGCTGCTGTTCTGGCAGATGCTGCGTGACGGCGGCGGGGACACCGCACGGGAACTCGCGAGGAAGGGCGGCTCCGGTCAACAGCACTGAGCCGTCAGGAAGCCGACGGCACGATCGCAGTACAACTCGTCTTCCTGTCTGGAACCTACTCAGATACGCTGACTGCTGTTGGGCGCCAGATGGTTGCCGTTCAGCGGAAGACCGTACTGCACCTTCTCACCGCCGGAACGCGCCCGGTGGCGACCCGAAGTGCTTCCTGAAGGCCTGTGAGAAGTGATACTCATTCGCAAACCCGGTTGCGTCAGCGACAGCACGGAGTGGCAGGCCCGTGGTGAGTATCATCTTCCTGGCCTCCTCGAGTCGGATCCGCCGTGCGTCGGCCATCGGTGCGCACCCGCAGGCCCTCTTGTACGACCGGATGAAGTGGAACTCGCTCAGACATGCCCTGCGTGCCAGTCCTTTTAGGTTCAGCGGCCGCGCAAGGTTGGCGTACACGGCCGCGCGCACCGACTCGACCAACGGGTTGATGTCAGCCCTTGAGCGCAGGCGGACAAACTCCTCTGCCATGGCGCAGGCCAGCGACAAGGCCTGCTGTGGCGTGCCCGGGTAGGTGGCACCGCGCGTCTCCAGCAACCAGCCGGCAAGTGTTCGTACCCGCCCGTCGTTGTCGTGCACCAGCGCAAGTGTTTCGCCCATGTCCCCATCAAACAGCATGAACACCATCTCTATCTGCGAGTCACCGCTGTTGGTCTCCGCATGCTGAGCCCCAACCGGGTACAGCAGCACATCACCGGCCGACGCCTGCAGGTGCACACCCGCCTCTCCGGACACCGCCATCGTACCGTGCACAACGATCAGCATCTCGTCGTGGTCGTGACTGTGGGCGCTCATCCGCCACGATGGGTCAACAGTCATGGTGCCAATTGAATGGAAAGTTCTCAGCGTGTCCATAAGCAATTTCACATAAACAGTCAGCAGTCGTTGGTATTCACAAATGTACATCTTCTGGCTACATTACAGGCAATTAACGGTAAGTTATCACCACTACCAAAAGGACCCAGCATGGCCGGCATCGCGCTCCCCGGGAGCAGCCACATCAAGGGACTTACCTGGCTCAGCGAGCGCATCGCCTGTACCGACCCGAATATCAAAGGCGATACCTACCCCATGACCTGGGGGGAGGACGACGAGATCTATACCTCTGCGGGAGACCCGTGCTATGGCGAAAGCCCCGACGGACTCGACGTTGGGAAGCTCAGCGGTGGCCCGACCAACTATCGGATCGCACAACTGAACTGCATGCGCGACTACTGCGGGTACGGCGGGAACGGTCCCAAGCCGACCGGGATGATCCAGGTGGATGGAATGCTCTACCTGGCGTTTCAGAACCTGCTGCGCCTCAAGTGTCCCGAACACGGCACGCGCTCACAGCACGGCAGCGACGCACATATCGTGTGCAGCCGCTTCTACAACGGCAATCCGGGCGACTGGGTCCCGTCACTTTCGAATGTGTCCCAGCCCATGTTCGCCGGCAGCGCGTTCGGTGGCCCGGCGTTCATCAACTTCGGCAAGAACAACGCCAACGCGCGGGACAACTACGTGTACGCGGTATCCTCCGACCAGTGGGACAACGGCAGCAACCTGCGGCTCGGACGTGTGTCGAGGGACAAGATCATCCGGGCCGAGGAGTGGGAGTGGGTTGCCGCGCTGTCGGCAACCGGGGGCGAACCGGCCTGGACTCGCATCTTGGGCAAGTCAATCCCCATCCTCAGCCTCCACCGACATGTCGGCCTGCCGGACATGGTCTACCTTGCCGCCATCAAGCGCTACCTTCTCCTCACCTGGCGACTGCACACCGATTTCTCAGGCTACGACGGGACCGACCTGCTCATCCTCGACGCGCCGGAGCCGTGGGGTCCGTTCACCCTGGTACACCACGAGGAGTACTGGGAGGGCAAGGAAGTGACTCCGTACTGCCCGCGACTGCCACTGAAATGGATGGAGAGCGACGGCCGCACCGGATGGATCCAGTTCTCGGGCTCATGGGAGGTCCCGCAGAAGCACTACCACTCGAACGTGCGTCAGTTCCGGTTGAGCTGGTGAGCGGCGGATACACAGGCAGAGGCGTCGTGGCTCCGCTTCCAGGTGGCCGGCGGGCGAGTGTCGTGGTGTGCGCGGTACAGCTGGCCGGCACCCTCGTAGGACCGGCTGTGGTCCCCCTCAGTCTCTTGCCAAGACAGCCTGCCAGGTGCCGTTCACTCGCGTCCGAAGGCCAGCCTCACCATCTTCCCCGCC
>CAZJJT010000175.1:0-8347 GCA_964546395.1 uncultured Fibrobacterota bacterium | reverse complement strand
CCCGAGGCGGTCCGGGCCAGGGAAAGGAACGGCTCTCCCGGGTTGGTGCGCACGGTGAACTGCACGTCCTCACTCCCGTGTGGCCCCACCTGCTCCAGCGGGGTGAGCGCGGTCCGCCACGCGGCGCCCGTGAACCCCACCTTCGACATCTGCTTCGTAATTGCCTTGTCGAACGGCCCGAGTGCCTCGGCGCGTGCCGCGCGGAGACTGCCGGCCGCCACGTCGCACGCCGCCCGCGCTGCGTCGAACCGCCGGCTCAGCTGCTCCCGGTCGGCGTCGCCGTTCTCGATACTGCCCAGGTCGGCCATGATCCCCGCGAGCTTCATCAGCAACTCGTCCGCCGGGCATCCGTACTTCTTCTTCAGACGCTGCACCCGCGCCAGCCGTTCGTTGACCATCTCGACCCGCCGCGGGTCGGCGTACTCGTTCACCCGCCCGAGGTACGACTCGCCGAACGACGCGAGTTCGCTGAGCACGGTCCGGGCCGACTCGAACTCTTCGAGCCACGAAGAGGCTTCGGGGTCGAGTCGCGCCAGTGTCTGCAGCCGCTTGCGGACTGCGCTGAGCGAGGACTCCACCGAGGTGTCTTCACCGCGCAGCAGTGAGGCGAGTTCGGCGGCGCAGGCGGCGCGTTCGGTAGTGGAAGACAGCAGGGCGAGGTCGGTCTCGAGCCGCGCCTCTTCGCCGGCGGTCAGGTTGAGCGTTTCCAGCTCCTTGCGCTGGAACTCCAGCACGTCGCGACGCTCGGCGAGCCGGGCAGCACGGCGGTCATGTTCGGCAAGGTCCGACTCGGCGCGGGTGTATGCCTGCCACGCGGACGCATAGGCTTCGCTCTGCTCCTGCACCCCCGGGAGTCTGTCGACAATCTCCCGCGCGGTCTCCTCGTGCAGCAGCGACTGGTGGTCGTGCTGGCCGTGAAGGTCGACCAGCAGGTCGCCGACCTGTTTGAGCAGGGCCAGGCTGACCGGGGTGTCGTTGACATGGATACGGTTGCGGCCCTCGCGCTGGATACGGCGGCGGACCACGAGCGCCCCCTGCTCGCAGGCGATTCCCTGGGCGTGGAGCAGACGAGCCACCGGCGAGGAGTCGGAAAGCTCGAAGAGTCCGCTCACCTCGGCCTCATCGGCCCCGCTGCGCACCTGCTCGCTGTAGGCGCGCTCGCCCACGAGCAGCCCGATCGCGTCCATGAGTATCGACTTGCCCGCCCCGGTCTCGCCGGTGAGCACGGTCAACCCGGGCGCAAACTCCACCGTGATATCGTCGATCAGCGCCAGGTTGGTGACACGAAGCTCACGAATCATCGCGTTGCGTGCCCCGTGAAGCGGTGGCGCCGCCCCAGCCCAGCTTCGAGCGGAGCGACTGGAAAAACGAAGTCCGTGCGAGCTGAATGAGACTGGCGTGCGAGCGGTCGCACCGCACCAGCACTTCGTCGCCCGGCAGAAGCTCCTGCGTGTCAAACCCGTCCGCGCACAGCAGCACGTCCACACGCGGTTCGTGGATTACCAGCCGCACGGGGCGATCGTCGGGAAGGATGATCGGCCGCTCGGTGAGCGAGTGCGGGCAGATGGGCGTGAGCAGCAGCGTGCGTACCGAGGGCTCGACAATCGGACCGCCGGCGGAGAGTGAGTAGGCGGTTGAGCCGGCGGGCGTCGCCACGATCAGCCCGTCGCAGCGGAACTCCGTAATGAACTCCTCACCGAACCACACGGCGATTGACGCGAGCTTGGGTTTGCCGGTACGGTTCACGTAGATATCGTTAAGCGCGCGCAGCGTGCGCACGGGCGTGCCGCCGCGCACGAGATCGGCGCTGAGAAACGGGCGGGTTATGGTGTGGTACTCACCGACGCGGAGTTTCTCCAAGTCCTGCGCGACCTCACCGGGCCCGATAGCAGTAAGGAATCCCAGGCCGCCGAGGTTGACACCGATAACCGGGCGGGGGTCTGCCACGCACATGTGCGCTGCCGCCAGAAATGTCCCGTCCCCGCCCACCGTCACGAGTGCTTCGCTGCGCCGCAGGAACTCCTCTTCCGTGGCAGCCACGCAGGTGCTGTCGGGGGCCAGCTCGGCCAGCTGCGGATGGTAGCAGACCGTCGCGTTCGACTCGTGCGACCACCGCCCGATAGTCGCGAGAACGGCCCTGACAGCGTCGGTCCGCTTGAACGACACTACCCCGAATGTGGATATTGGTTTCACGTGCGCGCCTCCATGCCGAATCTACGTTCTGAACTCGCAGACCGACTCGAGCATGGCGCCGAACCCGGGCCAGCGGGCCAGCAGGTGCCTGTCGTTGACTGTCGAGGTGCCCATGCACTTGAGTGCGGCGATACTCCAGGCGCCGGCGATATGCGCGGGGAGCAGCTCAGCCACGTCGAACCCGTCGTACTGCGACGCGCCGCGGACCACGATGCCGCCCGGCATGGCGCCGTGGTGACAGCCGAGACTCTCCAGGAAGCCGCTCAGCGCCGCCACGGTGTCGGGGGTGTCTTCATGCAGCTGCTCGATACTGCGGATGACCGATTCGCCCTCGGCAAACATGCCGATAACGACGAGCGCCGGGACCTGCAGTTCGCACTGCCACAGCGGTACGCACTCCAGTTTTCGCCCGGCCGCGCTGAACCGCTGCAGCTGCACCATGCCGCACTCCCCGCCGCAGCCGCGGCCGCTCACCTGTACCGCGGGGTTGGCGCCCATGCGGCGCAGGAACTGCAGGGCCGTACCGGCCCAGGGGTCGAGCGGCAGGTTCTCTATCACCAGACTGCCGCGGGGTATCAGCGCCTTGGCCGCCAGCAGCAGGGCCCCCAGCACGTCGTCACCCGGCAGCTCCAAAACCGCTTCGAGCGGGGCCGTTGCCGCAAAGTCGGCGCTCAGCGAGAACGTGGACGCGCTGTCGCCCGAAAGCGTCTTGCCCTTCATTCGGAGGATCCGGCGCGCAATCCGGTCATCGGGGCGCTGCGCCGCACTGCGGACGTCGAGCACGATACCGAACGGTTCCCACAGGCTGCGCAGGACCGTGGTTGGCTGGAAGTCGAGCGTGGTCTCGAACCGACGGCGCAGTCCGAAACAGACGCCGAGGGCCGCATGCAGCGAGTCGGGTGACAGACCCTCCGCCGGCGCACCCGCATCGGGGGCTGCTTCCAGCTGCAGCGACGTGCCGGACTCGCTCTCGCGGGCGCTCAGCGTGCAGCGGCACTGTCGTGCCAGCTCGTGCCAGCGCTGCACGCGTCCGGCAGCAACGTACGCGAAACGCAGCTCGACGCCTGCGGCGAGGAGCGCGAACACCACGAAATCGCGACAGAACAGCGGGCCCTCCGGCAGGTCCAGTGAAGAGGGGGCGTGCTCCAGCGGCGTACAGACAAGCGTGTCCTGCTCGAACGCGCACGACAGGGCCGGCGAGAACACGCCGAGAATCTGCTCGACTGCCGGTGTCGCCGTGCACTGCGGGAAGCGCACCGTGCTGCGTGTCAGCAGGGCGCTCACGAGCGCAGGGTACAGCAGGTCGGGGTTCGGGGGCAGTCGGAACGAACCGCGGATCTCCCGGGCGGGATTCACACTCAGCATCGGCCCGCCTTGCTTCGATACACCAGGTACCGCACTTCACTCTCCTTTGTCAGCGGGATCACCTGATCGCGGTAGAACGCGGTCACCACCTCGGGGGCCACTCGCTTGCGCACGCGCGGGTTGATCTGCGACTGCAGGTGCGTCACCTTGAGCGCCACCCGCTCGATGATGCGCTCCTCGACCTCGGCGCGTGTCAGCTTCTGCAGAATTGCCTCCCGCTCGTTGCTTTTCACCAGCTTGTCGTAGGCGGCACTGTCGGCCCGGTACTTCGATTCGGCCACGTAGAGCGCCCCGAAATGGATACGGCGCGAAAGCGCCTGCAGTGCGTAGACGTCGTGTTCGACGCTCGATCCGTACTGCCCGTCATCCGCCGCTTCGCACAACTGCTCGAGCAGTCCGAAGTAGGCGGGGAGGATACTGTCGGTCACCGACACCAGGTCGTAGTCGAACACCGGGATCCCGGTGTCGGGGAGAGAGACGGTGCGGCGCGAGGACGGCAGCGTGTGCGTGAACGGCCGTTCCTCGGGAACGCTGTACCGACCGAACTGCGCGTCCATCTCCTCGTGCAGCTGCAGGCGCAGCGCGAACAGGCTGCGCGAGTCCTCACCCGCGAACCCGCTCCGCCCCGGGGTATAGGCCTGCGTGTTCGCGGCAAACTGCGCGCGGTCGAGCAGCTTGTGAAGGATGGTCTCTTCGAGACCCTCGAGTCGGGCAGCCACAAGCTCAAGAGGTAGTTCCATTGTCAGGTTTGCCTCGTCGCTTCTTTGTACGCGCGCACCATGCTGCGCAGCTTGCGGAGCATCTGCTCGGGGCGGTCCTTCAGTTTCTCCACCTGCGCCACGAGTGCGCTGCCCACAATGGCCCCGTCCGCCCCCGCGCGGTGCACCGCGCGCACGTGTTCGGGCGTGGAGAGGCCGAAGCCGACGCAGAGCGGCAGCTGAGTCGCCTTCTTGAGCCGTGAGAGCGTAGTCGCCACCGCGGTGCCCATGTCTTTTCGGATTCCGGTTGTCCCGAGACGGCTGACCACGTACACGAACCCGTCAGTCCGTGCGCAGATACGTTTCAGACGCGCCGGCGGCGTAAGCTCCGAGACGATGAAAACGCTGCGGAGATGGTGGTGGTGAAGGGCGCGGTACATGCTGTCGGACTCCTCGGGCGGCATGTCGGCCACGAGCACCGAGTCGATCCCGGCTGCGGCGGCATCACGGCAGAAACGCTCGAAGCCGTAGTGGAGCACGGAGTTGGCGTAGAGCAGCAGGCCGAAGGGGATATCGGTGCGGGCGCGGAGACGGCGGATAAGGGCGAAGAACCGGCTGTGGTTGAGACCGGCGTCAATCGCGCGGACCGCCGCGCGCTGGTTCACCGGCCCATCGGCAATGGGGTCCGAGAACGGGTAGCCAATCTCGAGAATGTCTGCGCCCGAGTCGACATAGGTGCGGAACACGCGCTCGCTGGTCTCGATATCGGGGTCGCCGGCCACCGCAAACGGGATGAACGCGCACTCGTTGCGGGCGGCAAGGCGCCTGAATGTCTCGGCGTAGCGGTTCACAGTTTCAGCCCCATCTGCTCGGCCGCGTGGAAGATATCCTTGTCGCCCCTGCCCGAGAGGTTGATTACCATGATACTGCGCCGGGGCAGCGAGGGCGCGTGCTTGAGCGCGTAGGCAACCGCGTGCGCCGACTCGAGCGCCGGGATGATTCCCTCGTGTTCACTCAGTACCTTGAACGCGTGCAGCGCTTCGCGGTCGGTGGCGTACGTGTATCGCACCCGCCCCGCCTCGTGCAGCATCGCGTGCTCCGGTCCCACGCCGCTGTAGTCGAGACCGGCAGACACCGAGTGCGTGTCGGCGATCTGGCCGTCACGGTCCTGCAGTACGTACGAGTGCGATCCGTGGAGTACGCCGAGGCGTGAGGCGGGAGTGGGGGAGAGGCGTGCGGCGTGTTTGCCGCTGCGAAGCCCGCGTCCGCCGGCCTCGACCCCGGTCAGTTTCACCCCGGCATCGTCGAGAAACGCGCTGAACATCCCGATGGCGTTGGAGCCGCCGCCGACACATGCCACGATTTCGTCGGGGAGCCGCCCGGCCATGCGGCGGATCTGCCGGCGTGTTTCGGTACCGATAATCGACTGGAACGTGCGGACGATGGTCGGGAAGGGGTGCGGGCCGAGGGCCGAGCCAAGCACGTAGTGCGTGGTGCGCACCGACGCGGTCCAGTCGCGCATCGCCTCGTTGACTGCATCTTTGAGTGTGCGTCCGCCGTGGTCCACCGGCACCACCCGGCTGCCCAGCAGGCTCATGCGGAACACGTTGGGACGCTGGCGCTCCATGTCGACACGCCCCATGTAGACCTCGCAGCAGAGCCCCAGCAGTGCGGCGGCTGTTGCCGTGGCGACCCCGTGCTGCCCGGCGCCGGTCTCGGCGATAATCCTGCTTTTGCCCATGAACCGGGCAAGCAGCGACTGGCCGAGGGAGTTGGTAATCTTGTGGGCGCCCGTGTGATTGAGGTCCTCGCGCTTCAGGTAGATCTGTGCGCCCTTGAGATACGACGTGAGCCCGCGGGCGAAGTACAGCGCTGTCGGGCGGCCGTTGTAGGTCCGGAGCAGCTCGTCGTACTCGCGCCGGAACGCGCGGTCGCGCATGGCCCTGCCGAACGCTTCCTCCAGTTCGAGCAGTGCGGGCATGAGCGTCTCGGGCGCAAACTGGCCGCCGAACCGGCCGAAATAGCCGGTGCGTGAGGGCGAGGTGCGGGGTGTGCGGTTCATTGCGGCGCTGCCTGGTACACTGCTTCCTCACTCATGCTTACCGGCGCCAGGATTCGTCCGCCTCTGCGCTTCGCGCCGCTCCCGGGACGTGCCGCCCAGAGGAGGCGGGAAGCGACCCCGTGGATTGCAGCCGTGCTGAGCGGGCCGAAATAGCGTGAATCGAACCCTTCCTCCCAGTTGTCGGCAAGCACGAACACGAACGAACGTTTCACTGTCACCTGCGTGAGCCGCACCCCGTTGTCGAGCAACGCAAAGTCGAGCCGGACCTCCCGGTCTTTCAGGCTGAAACGCAGGTTTTCGCGAAGGCGGTCCCAGAAGAACCAGTTGAGATCGAGACTGTCAGGGATCGAATCAAACGCACCTTCGTACAGCAGAAAATTCGCGATAATATACTCGTTGGAGGGGATCCCGTCGACGAACAGAACCTGGTCGACATCGACCGTCCTGCGGGGGTACTGCCGTGCGTGTATCGAGGCAGCGAACAGCAGGTCCCGCTGGCTGAGCGAGTCGAGATCGAGTACCGTTCCGCGGCGCGGAACAGCCCAGGGCGCGAAGAAATCGCGCGGCGCGTACTCCGCCGGAAGCACCATCGAGTCGAGTGCGACCCGCTTGAGCGGCGGCTGTCCGCTCACCGTGACGCTGGCCGAGTCGATACGAAGCGTGTCGCCGGGGACAGCGGCTACGCGGAGGAATGTGCGGATATCGCCGGCCCCCGGGAGATCGCACAACACTACTGCGCCGCGGCGCGGCGCGGCGCCGAACAGCAGGCCCGGCGCACCCATCCCGCGGCGCACGATCACCCGGTCTCCGTCAAGAAGCGACGGGCGCATGTGGCTGGTGCGGACACTCACCACCGAGAAGAGCAGCCACTTGATCAGCACGCCCGCCACGACAATCGCCAGGAACTGCCGGGTCAACCGGTAGACAGCGATCGGGGTATCGACCGGACCTGCGGGTTGCTGTGGGCTCATGCCGCTCCTGCCTGCGGTTTAGCTGCGGTCGAGCACTGCCAGAAACGCTTCCTGGGGAATCTCGATGTTTCCCACCTGCTTCATGCGTTTCTTGCCCTCTTTCTGTTTCTCGAGCAGTTTGCGTTTGCGCGTGATATCGCCCCCGTAGCACTTCGCGGTGACATCCTTGCGGAACGCTTTCACCGTGGTACGTGCAATAACCCGCGTGCCGACTGCCGCCTGGATCGCCACTTCGAACATCTGCCGCGGAATCTTCGCCTTCAGCTTGCTGGTGAGCGCCTGGCCCGTCTCGTACGCCCGCTCGCGGTGCACGATACAGGTGAACGCGTCGACCGGTGAGCCGTTGATAAGTATGTCGAGTTTCACCAGGTCGCCCGTGCGGTAGCCGGCCACCTCGTAGTCCATCGATGCATAGCCGCGCGAGACACTCTTGAGACGATCGAAGAAGTCGATGATCAGCTCCGAGAGCGGGATTTCGTAGTGAAGGCAGACGCGGGTGGTCTCGAGGTACTCCATGGTGCCCATGGCCCCGCGTTTGTCTTCGCACAGTTTCATAATCGCGCCCACGAACTCGGCGGGCGTGATGATCTGCACCGCGGAGACCGGCTCGCTCACCGAATCGACTTCGTTGGGCGGCGGGTACTTGGCCGGACTGTCGACATCCACCTCTCCGCCCGTGCGCAGACCGATGCGGTACTTGACATTGGGGACCGTGGCAATGATGTTGACGTTGTACTCGCGCAGGAGACGCTCCTGCACGATCTCCATGTGGAGCAGGCCGAGGAAGCCCGCGCGGAACCCGAACCCCAGGGCCGAGGAGGTCTCGGGCTCGAAGGTGAACGCGGGGTCGTTGAGCTGCAGTTTCTCGATTGCCGCGCGAAGGTCCTCGTAGTCGTCCTTGTCAACCGGGTACAGCCCGCTGAACACCATGGGCTTGACTTCACGGTACCCCTCGATGGGCTCTGCGGCGCCGTTGTGCTTGGTGGTAATCGTGTCGCCGATCTTGATATCGGAGACCGTGCGGATATTCGGGATAACATACCCGACTTCACCGGGCC
>CAZJJT010000174.1:6494-8393 GCA_964546395.1 uncultured Fibrobacterota bacterium | reverse complement strand
ACGATGCAGTTCGGCGAGGGGATAACGGCGATCATCGGTCCCAACGGGTGCGGCAAGAGCAATGTTGTGGACGCCATCCGGTGGGTGTTCGGCGAGCAGAAGGCATCGGCGCTGCGAAGTGCGGTAATGCAGGACGTGGTGTTCTCGGGGAGCCAGCGGCGCCAGCAGTTGAACATGGCGGAAGTGACCTTGACAATTGAGAACAACCGTCGGATACTCCCGGTCGACTACGCCATGGTGGGGATCACGCGGCGCATCTACCGCAGCGGCGAAAGTGAGTACCTGCTGAACCGCGTGCCGTGTCGCTTGCGCGACATCCAGAACCTGTTCGTCGACACGGGTATCGGCAGCAGTGCCTACACCACCATCGAGAACACGATGATCAGCCTTATTCTCAGCGACAAGGCTGACGAGCGCCGTCAGTTGTTCGATGAGGCGGCGGGGATCGGGCGCTACAAGTTGCGGCGTCGCGACTCGCAGCGACAGCTTGAGAGGACATCGCAGGACCTGCTTCGTATCAACGACATGGTACAGGAGGCCGACCGGCAGGTGCGGATGCTTGCGCGTCACGTGGAGAAGGCGCAGCGCTACAAGCGCTACTACGAGGACCTCAAGTCGCTGGAGGTCGGTTTCGAGCACGGACGCTACCGGGTGCTGTCGCAGGGCGTGGCGGGCAGGAGGGAACAGCTCGCCGAACAGACCGCGCAGCGTGAGATGCTGCGCGGGCGGATAGCAACCGTGGAGAACGAGATCAGCAGGGATGAACTCGCGGCGCTTGAGACCGAGGAGCGGCTGCAGGGCGTCTCGGCCAGGGTTGCGGAAGCGGGCGAGCACATCAACGTCCTCGACCGCGAACTCCTGGTTGGCGCCGAGCGTCTGCGATCGCTGGAAGAGACCATGGGCCGGCTCCTTGCGGAGACAGAGGAGCTTGCGCGACGCATGGAAGAACGCAGTGCGCTGCGGATGCAGATCGAGAAGAGCATGATCGAGCGCACCACACGTCTCGAGCAGGTTCGCGAACGGTTCGCCGCGGCCCGCGAGGATCTCGAGCGGTTCGACCAGGCGATTGCGGAGGCGCACGGGAAGGCGGACGGGCTTGCACAGGAGCAGATCTCGGGTCTGAAGAAGGCGAGTGAGACACGGCAGCAGCTCAGCAACCTCGAAGCGAACCTGAGCAACTCGCTGGAGCGCGCCGATCGCGTGTCGCGCGACATTGCCACGGTCGAGGGTCGCATCGCGCAGTACGCCGAGACGGTTGAGTCATGCCGCCGTCAGTTGGCGACGGTGAGCGATGCGCACGAGCGGCTCCTGCAGTCGAGGGAGACACTACTGGCGCGGATAGAGAAGGAAGACACCGCGTACCAGAAACTCGTGGAACGCGAGAAACAGTGCGAAGCCACCGCCGATGCAAGCAGGGCGCAGTTGGAGTTCCTGGCTGGTCTGGACGCTTCGTTTGAGGGCTACGAGAGCGGTGTCAAGACGCTGCTGACTGAGGACCTCCCTGGCATCGTGGGCACGGTTGCCGACTGCCTGCAGGTGTCAGACTCCGACACGATCGGGTTGGTCGAGCGGGCGCTGGGGCCGGCAATCCAGACTGTCGTGTTCGAGCGGGAAGAACACCTGGCGCATGCAGTGGCGCTGCTGGAGCAGCGTAGCAGCGGCGCGGCGCGGATGGTGTCGATGGAGCGGTTGGCGTCGCGGGCCTTCGTGCCGCAGGAGGGCATCGCCGGCAAGAGCCTTCGGTCCATGGTGGCTGTTGAGGCGGGACGGGAAGCAGTGGCCGACTACCTGCTGTCGCATGTGCAGGTGGTAGACTCCGCGGCCGATGCTCTGCGGGTGTCGGCAGCGGGCGGGTATGATGCGACGGGGCGTTTCATCCCGTATTGGAATCGTGACCCC
>CAZJJT010000174.1:0-6484 GCA_964546395.1 uncultured Fibrobacterota bacterium | reverse complement strand
CGTTCGTGTCTCGTGACGGGGCAGTATGTCTGGCAGACGGGACCGTGATGGCGGGGCGGAGGGCGGGCGACGAAGCCGGACTGCTGCGGCGCAAGGCACAGATAGAACAGCTCCGGGCATCCACCGCCGAACTCGAGCGGGAGCGCGAGGCAATCGTGCGCGAGAAGGATGTGTGCGTTATCAATCGCGACGAAGCGAAGTTCGCGCTGGTCGAGGTGGACGAGAAGATCACCACGGGCCGTCAGCAGCAGCAGGAACAGCAGACCACCATCCACCACCACGAGCAGGAAATCGAAGTGAGCCGTGCCAGGCTGGGCGAGTACCAGGCCGAGGCAGGACAGCTGCAGGAGGGGATAGCGGCCCTCGAACGCGGCATTGAGCAGTGTCGCGTCCAGGAGGAAGCGGGTCGACGGGCGGCGGAGCTCCTCGAGCAGCAGGTGGAAGAGGCCCGCGGCGGTGTGGCGAGCATGCAGGGCGAACGCAAGGGCCGCGCCGAACGACTGAAGAACCTCGAGCTCGAAGTCCATGGACTGGAGAGCCATATCGGCCAGAACCGCAGCGACATCGAGCGGCTGAGCCGTGAAGTTGCCGAGCATGCCGAACGCCGCAAGGCCAATCTCTCCGAGCAGCACCAGACAACCACCGCGGTACTCGAAGAGCAGCAGAAGCAGGAATCGCTGCGCGAGCAGTTGGGTGTTGCGCGGACGCACCGCGAGGAACTGGGCGCGGCGATGGCGGTGGTGCGCGAGGAGTACAACGGTATGCTGGCGGCGGTCGACGAGAAGCGCAAGCAGGTGCGGGTGCACCAGAACGACCTGGAGACCATCGCCAATGCACTCCACGGTGTGGAGTTGCAGCAGACGCGTGACGAGGAAGAAATGCGGCGGATACGCGAGCGGATCTGGGAGGCCTACGAAGTCGATTTCGAGTCGCCGCCCGAGGGCCTGGCGGTGGTGGAGGACGATGAAGCGAACGTGGTGCAGAACATCCAGCTCTACAAGGAGCGTATCAAGCGCGTGGGTCAGGTGAACATGGCGGCTCTCGAGGACTACGAGACCGAGAGTGAGCGACTGCATCAGCTCAGCGCGCAGCGTGACGACCTCCAGACCGCGGTCGATGATCTCGAAAAGGCAATCCGCAAGCTCGATCGTGAAGCACGACAGCAGTTCGTCGAGACGTTCGAACAGGTGAAGAAGAATTTCGCCGAGATGTTTACCACGTTGTTCGAAGGCGGTGAGGCGACGCTGGAGCTGGAGGAGAACAAGGACCCGCTCGAGGCCTCCATCGTGGTCAACGCCAGGCCGGCAGGCAAGAAGATGCGGGGCGTGCAGCTGCTTTCGGGGGGCGAGCGCGCCCTCACCGCAATTGCGCTGCTGTTTGGCCTCTACATGGTGAAGCCATCGGCGTATTGTATCCTCGATGAGCTCGACGCACCGCTCGACGATGCCAACATCGAGCGATTCGTGCGCGTGCTGCGCCGCTTCGCGGAGAAGACACAGTTCATCGTGATCACGCACAACAAGCGCACGATGGAAGCGGCTGACTTGCTGTACGGTGTGACACAGCAGGAACGCGGCGTCTCACGCATCGTCTCGGTGAAGCTCAACGAGGCGCTGCTGCAGGCGGCATGAGCACTCCCCAGGGCCAGGAGCAGGAAGAGCCGCGGCCGCGCAACCTGGCCGCAGCCACGCTCCGCTCCGCCGGCCGCGTGTTCGCAATCGCCGTGGGCGCCGCATTCGGAGTGGGCCTGCTCGTGTGTTTCTGGGCCGGGCTCTTCGACTCGGTGCGCCTTGAGCAGCGTCCCGCCGGTCCGTGGAACACAATCCAACGTCACTACACAGGGCCGTATGACGCGATCCGGTTCGCCATCCGCACGGTTGCGCTGTATGCGGGACAACAGGTCGGACGCACGCCTGCCAGGGGCTTTGCCGTGTTCTTCGACGAGCCGCAGGAGATGGAAGCGGCGGCACTACGCAGCATCGCCGGCTGCATCATCGATTCGCTCATCGCCGAACCCGACACGCCGTTTGTGTCCGTACGGGTGGCGCAGTTCCCGGCCGTGGTGGGTACCTTCCGCCTCCGTTCGTTCTTCTCATACATGAGCGGCGTGTTCAAGTTTTACCCGGCGCTCGCGGCGTACCTGCGCGAGGAGAAGCTGGAGCTGGCGGGACCGGTCGTGGAGATCTACGACCTGGACCGGCGCGTGATAGAGTACGTCGCGCCACTCGACGATGCCCCGTTTCTGCCGGACACAGTCGCGCTGCCGCTTGTCGTGGGGGAGTAGGCGCAGAGAAAGACACACACGCGGGGCGCCGATGGTGCGGCGCCCGCGCACCAGCGTATTCAGTTCATGCGTGTTCTGATGAAGTCGGCGAGTTCGCGAAGGACTGCCCCGCGCGAACCAAACGTATCGAGTGCGCCGCAGGCGCGCCCGATGAGCTCTGCGGCGTACCGCTTCGACTCTCCCATGCCGCATGCCGACACCCAGGTGGCCTTGCCGTGCTCACGGTCGCTGCCGGCATCCTTGCCCAGCTGCTCGGTGGTGCCTTCTTCGTCGAGGATATCGTCCACAATCTGGAACGCGAGTCCCACGCAGCGGCCGTACTCGGTGAGGCGGTCGAGCTGCCCGGCCTCGGCGCCGGCCAGAAGAGCGCCGCACCGCACAGCGGCGGTAATCAGCGCGGCGGTCTTCTTGTTGTGGATGTAGTCGACCACCTCGCGCCCGACATCGCTGCCCTCCGATTCGATATCGACCACCTGGCCGCCAATCATGCCGTTGGTCCCAAGCGCGCCGGCGGTCTCGCGAATCAGATCGATGCGACCCACGCGGGCAAGGCAGTCGAACGCAAGGATACACAACGCGTCACCGCCCAGCACTGCCAGTGCCTCGGAGAACGCACGGTGAGCCGTGGGCTTGCCGCGCCTGAAATCATCGTCGTCCATGCACGGAAGGTCGTCGTGGATCAGTGAGAACGTGTGCAGCATCTCCAGGGCCGCCGCCACGAGCAGCGGCTCCTCCGCCCCGGCCGCCCCGCCGCAGGCCTCGTGTGCCGCAACCACCAATGCGGGTCGCAGCCGCTTGCCCCCGGCGAACACGGTGTAGCGCATCACCTGGTGGATCGACGGGGGGTAGACGGCGCTGTCGGGAAGCACTTGTTCGAGCATGCGGTCGGTCTGCTCGGACACGCGCTTCAGGTACTCATTGAGTGTGCTCATCGCGCCCGTCCCCACCCAGCAGCGATGTGAGATCGGCGCCAATCACGCGCTCGATAAGCTCACCGTTCTCACCCTCGACCAGTTCCCGCAGCTTCCCCTCCGCGTTGCGCAAGTGTGTCTCGCAGGTCCGGATCAGCCCGATTCCGTCCTCAAAATAGGCGAGCGCCTTCTCCAGCGTCAAATCGCCATCCTCCAGCCGCTCAATGACCTTCTCGAGTTTGTCAAGCGCCGTTTCGAATGTCGGGGCCTTTGCTTGCGCCATCGCTTTCCTCCTTTGTCGAGCTGACCTGTGCTGTTGCCGAGCCGGCGGCAAACCGCATGTCCACGGTGTCTCCCGCGCTCAACTCGGCGCTGTGGCGTACCACTGCACCGTCGCGGCTCACTACGGCGTAGCCGCGCTGCAGCACACCGAGCGGGCTCAGTGCGTTGAGCCGGGCCGAGAGGCCGCCGAGGGCAATGTGACGGTCGTGGAGCGCACGGCGGATGGTCCGGCCGGTGCGCTGCCGCGCGTCGTCGAGTTCCTGCCGCAAGTCGAGTATACGGCGTGCGCCGGCGCGAAGCGCCGGCGCACGAGCAGCGCGCCGCAGCGCATCCCGCTTGTCGCCGAACAGGCGCACCGCCGCCACCGCGAATTGCCGCAACACCGCCGCGAGGTACCGCCGGTTCTCCTCCTCATCGGCCACCGCGAGTTCGGCGGCCGCCGAAGGCGTGGCGGCGCGAACGTCGGCAGCGAAGTCGGCAATGGTGAAATCGGTCTCGTGGCCCACCGCTGAGATGACAGGGACCGGCGAAGCCACAATCGCGCGCGCTACCACTTCCTCGTTGAAAGCCCACAGATCCTCTATCGAACCGCCGCCGCGGCCCACGATCATGCAGTCCACCCCGCCGTGGGTCGCCATCCGTTCGATGCCGCGCGCAATCTGCGCGGCCGCACCGTCGCCCTGTACCGGCACGCTGTAGAGCACGATATCGGTGTGCGGTGCACGGGTGGCCACGACGCGGACAATGTCGCGCAACGCGGCACCACTGCCCGAGGTTACCACGCCAAGACGTGTCACCGAGCGGGGGAGTGAGCGTTTGCGTTCCTCGTCGAACATCCCCTCGGCCGTAAGCTTCTTCTTGAGCGCTTCGAACGCCGCGTACAGCGCGCCGCGTCCCGCCGGCTGCATCCGCCGCACATCGAGCTGGTAGTAGCCGCCCTTGCGGTACACGCGTATCGAAGCGATGCCGCTCACCGCCATGCCGTCCTCGGGCGGGAACGCGAGATGCGGAACGGCGGAACTCCAGAGCACCGCGGGAACCTGGCTGTGAGCATCTTTCAGGCGGAAATAGCAGTGACCGCTCGTGTGGTGTTTCCAGTTGGAGATCTCGCCGGTGAACCAGACCGTCGTGTTGCCGCTCTCGAGAATGGCGGCAATGCCCTCGTTGATGCCGCTGATGGTGTACGGTTCGCTGCACTCGGAGGGAGGCAGGAAGGCGAACCCTTCCCCGTCGTCGGCGTAGTACGTGTTCATGGGACACGCACCCGCTCGTACAGTCGCTCGATGGACCGCGCGTGACCGCTGCGTTCGTCGATGTCAATCACCACCGCATTCAGCATCGGGCCCTCGTCCGAAGGCTCCATCTTGACACGGTTCTGGGTGAGGAACCGCTTCACCACGATCTCGCGTCGCATGCCGATCACCGAATCCTCGGGGCCGCTCATGCCGAGGTCCGTGATGTACGCCGTCCCATTCTCCAGCACCCGCTCATCGGCGGTCTGCACGTGCGTGTGCGTTCCCACTACCGCGCTCACCGAGCCGTCAAGGTGATAGGCGAGGGCCAGCTTCTCGCTGGAGGCCTCCGCGTGGAAATCGACCACGATTGCCGAAGCCTTCGAACGCAGACGCTCGAGCGCCGCATCGGCGCAGCGAAACGGACAGTCGTAGGTTTCGGAGAAGAACGTCCGGCCCTGGAGGTTGAGTACGGCGATGGTGTGACCGGTGTCAAGCCGCATCGTGCAGACGCCCGTGCCCGGGTTGCCCGGAGGCATGTTGTGCGGCCGCAGCAGGAACTCGTGCCGGAACAGGTCCGGTTCGGTCCCCAGGTGCGCGAAGCTGTGGTTGCCGCCGGTAATGATGTCGACACCGTACTTGTGGAGCTTGCCGCGGACGTTGTCGGTGATCCCGATTCCGCCGGCTGCATTCTCGCCGTTGGCGATACAGACGTCGATACGCTTCTCGGCACGCAACGAGGAGAGACGGTGTGCAAGCACACGGCGCCCCGCCGACCCGAACACATCACCCACGCACAGCACTCTCATCGCTTCTCCGTACGGCCCGCTACTTGGCGAACTCGGAATAGCGTGTCTCGCGGACCACGGTCACCTTGATCTGCCCCGGGTACTCCATCTCTTCCTGTACCTTGGCGGCCACCTGCCCGGCAAGCTCCTCGGCCTGTGCGTCCGTCACCTTCTCCGGCTCCACCATCACCCGGATCTCTCGTCCCGCCTGTATCACGTACGACTTGCTCACCCCGCGGAACGAGTCGGCGATCTCTTCGAGGTTCGACAGACGGTTGACGTAGTTGGAGAGCGTCTCGCGCCGCACGCCGGGCCGTGTGCTTGAAATCGTGTCGGCCGCCTGGATCAGCACCGGGAACACCGATATCGGCGGCACGTCCTCGTGGTGTGCGGCTATCGCGTTGGCCACCACTTCGTTCTCGCCGTTCTTCTGGGCCACGTCAGCGCCAAGCGCCGAGTGTGTTCCCTCGGTCTCACGGTCAATCGCCTTGCCGATATCGTGCAGCAGGCCGATGCGGGTCGCGAGGGTCGCGTCCAGCCCGAGTTCCGCCGCCATCATTCCCGCCAGGATAGCCACTTCCTTGCTGTGCTGAAGCACATTCTGGCCGTAGGATGTACGGTACTTGAGGTGGCCGAGAAGCTCCACTACCCGTGGCCGGAGGCCGTGCACCCCGAGCTCCAGTATCACCTCCTCGGCTGCCTCCTTCATCTTGGCGTCCAGCTCCTTCTGGCTCTTCTTGATCAGCTCTTCGATCCGCCCCGGGTGGATGCGTCCGTCGGTCACCAGTTTCTCCAGCGACATGCGCGCCACCTCACGCCGTATCGGGTCGAACCCGGAGAGAATCACCGCCCCCGGCGTGTCGTCGACGATGACGTCTATCCCGGTTGCTTCCTCGAACGCACGGATATTGCGGCCCTCACGTCCGATGATACGCCCCTTCATCTCGTCGTTGGGAAGGTGCATCACTGAGACTGTCGACTCCACGG
>CAZJJT010000173.1:0-8449 GCA_964546395.1 uncultured Fibrobacterota bacterium | reverse complement strand
TGCCTTCCTGCGCGTAGTACCACTGCGGCATCGTGCCTCCCCGAGTGTGGTGCGTACGGTGGTTGCGTCTCGCAGTACAGTATACCTTCGTGACCGCGGAGCGCCGGGGAAGCCGGCCGATCACGATATAGTTTCGGAAGCATGCACGACGCTCAGGCCATTGCGGAAGCGCACGAGCTGGTGGTGAAGTACGGCGAGAATACCGTGCTCTCCAACGTCACCACCTCCTTCGCTCCTTCACGTATCCAGGTGATCCTCGGGACCTCCGGGTGCGGGAAGACCACACTGCTGAAGGCGCTGATCGGTCTTCTCAAGCCCGCGGCGGGCGAGGTCAAGCTGTTCGGGCACCGCGTAGCCGATATCGACTCTGCCGAGACCATGGCCCTGTTGCGGCGTGTGGGGGTGCTGTTCCAGAACGGCGCGATGCTCGGCTCACTTACCACCGCCGAGAATGTGGCGCTGCCGCTTGACATGCACACCGACCTGCCGAAGCCGATTATCGATGAGATGGTGCAGCACCGGTTGGCACAGGTGGGACTGCCGCATGCCGCTGGTCTGCTTCCCTCGGAGCTTTCAGGAGGGATGCGCAAGCGGGCGGCGCTGGCACGGGCGCTGGCGCTGGAGCCGCCGCTGGTGTTCTGTGATGAGCCCTCGGCCGGGCTCGACCCGGTGACGTCCGCAGGCCTCGACGAGCTGCTGCTGTCACTGCGCGAAACCCTCGGCATCACGCTTGTGGTGGTCACCCACGAACTTGCATCCATCGAGAGAATCGCGGACAATATAGTTTTCCTTCACGGGGGCGCCGTGCTGTTCGACGGGCCCTACGCGGAGGCGCGCCGGATTGAGTCGGGACCCGTGCGTGACTTTTTCGATCGGCGTGAGGGTGATCCCGAACACCGTATGGGATAGGGCAGCATGAGTATTTCTGCCAGTCAGCGTGCACGCTTGGGCGTGTTCATGACCGCGGGAGCGGTTCTCGTGGCGATATTCGTCGCGATACCAGTCGGATTCCGCGTGGCCAACCGTCAGAAAGCCTACTACGCGTTCTTCGAGGGCGAGTCGGTGAGCGGCCTGGAGCAGGGCGCGGACGTGAAATTCCGGGGGGTGCCGGTCGGGAAGATCGTGAAGATCGCCTATGACCCGGGCAACCTCGAACGCGTGCGTGTGGACCTGCGCATTGCCCATGACTTCCCGCTCAAGGAAGACATGTACGGGCAGATCAGCGGGATTTCGATTACCGGTATCAAGCATCTCGAACTCAGTGGCGGCAGCGGTGAAGCGGCACTGCTCGCGGAGGACTCGGAGATCCAGACGCGTCCCTCGCCCATGAGCGTGGTGACCGGGAAGGCCGAAGAGATCATCGCCAAGATTGAGGTCCTGCTCAATCATCTCAACACGTTGACACACCCGGACAGTTCGGTGGGCACGATCCTCGACAATGTCGCGGCAATCTCCACCGAAGCGCGGGGGTTTGTCACCGAGATCCGCCCCAAGATCCAGGGCGGTGCCGGTTCGTTCACCGATCTCATCGCGCACATCGACAGCATCGCGAGCGACCTCAAGGTGATCACGGGCGAAACGCGGCGGACCTTCTCGGGTGACCGCTTCACCAGTATCATGGCTTCGATCGATTCCTCGGCGACTTCGATCAAGCACGTGTCCGACGACATCTCGGTAATTGTGCGGCAGTCGCGCGAGGACATTATGATATCGATGGAGAACCTACGGGAAGCGCTCGAGAACGCCAACGAGCTGACCAAGATACTGGCGGAGAACCCCTCACTGCTCCTGCGGGGCGAGCAACAGAAGGAGAGGGAGCTGCGATGAGCATGCGAAGCGGTCCGCTGTTGCTGCTGCCGGCGCTGGCGCTGCTGCTGTGCGCGGGGTGTGCCGACGCACCGGCCAAGAAGTACTACACGATCAACTACGTGCCGGGAGAGCTGGAGTCACGGCTGCGCAGCAGCCCGTACCCGTTCACCATTCGCGTGCGCGATTTCGAGATCGAGGAAGCGTATGCGCGGCCGCAGATCGTCTACCGCAAGAGCCCGTTCCAGCTCGACTACTACTTCTACCGCGTGTGGGCTGTCAAACCCACGCGCATGCTCAGCGACCTGCTGCAGAAGCACCTGCTGGCCTCCAACCTGGTGACCTCGGTGGTGCGGCGTTACGACGAGGGGAGCAAGCCGCACTACGAACTGAGCGGCACCATCGAGGCAATCGAGGAGTACGACAGCGACCAGATATGGTTCGCGCATATCGCGCTGCATCTGCGGCTGGTACGGCTCAGTGACGGCAGGGTGCTGTACAGTCGACGGTTCGACAACCGCAAGCAAGTGTTCGAGAACCAGCCCGAGTACGTGGTGCGTGAGATGTCCGCTATTGTGGAGTACGTCCTCAACCAGCTCGTGCATGACCTCGACCCGGTGCTCGGGCGCGAGTACGGTATGACGACGCGGGATGTCGATACGACAGACCCGGACTCGACCCAGGACACGCCGGAGATCTGGAAATGAAGACCGTGCTGTTGCGGGCGGCGGTTGTTGTGTGTGTTGCCGGCGCCTGCATCGCCGCGCCCCCGCCGGAACTTCCAGGCGAAGAGATCACCGAGGAGTACCTCGAACGGCTGATCCCCCGGGACAGTATCGAAGCGCATGCGCCGGTGTCCTCGCCGCGCTCGCCGAGTTGGCTCGACGAGGCGATGCGGACGTGGCTCGCGCCCTCAATCGGCGAGCAAATTGGTGAAGGAGATCCGTTCCTGGCGGTGGGGAAGGGCGCGGTGTTCGTGCCGCGGATGACCGAAGCCACGCAGGAGCCGGACATCGAGGTGTACGACTCGACCGGTGAAGTGGTGACACGGGGCAAGCCCGGCAATCCGTTGGCCCTGATGCCCGGGACCTACTCGGTGGTGTTTGGCAGCGGGCCGCACCGCCAGCAGGTCGTCAAACGGGTGGCGGTGGACGAGGGGCGGACTGTGCCGCTCATCCCCGACTGGTCCGGGCTGGTGGTGGAGGTGGTCAACGAGAAGAACGAGCCATTCGAGGGTGACTACGAACTGGTACGTATCGACGAGTTCGAGCCGTACGGCCGTGGCCGCGGCGCCGACCCCGACCTGGGCGAACAGGCCGCCACCTGGATCCTCCGTCCGGGCATCTACAAGGTGCTCAGCGTCGGCGAGGGTTACAACACGCTGCGCAACTTCATCACCGTGCGCCTGCTTCCCGGTGTGCTCACCCGCGTGCTGCTGGTAATCGATGAAGACGACCTGAAGATCGTCGGCGGCGGCATCGTGGATGTGCTTCCCGAGAAGGAAGGCAAACGCCACTGGACCATCGGCGTCGACCTGGGGGGAAGCATCCTGTTCAATGCCGAGATCGACCGGCGCAACGAAACCGATCGGGGCTCGAACAGCTCGACCATCGCCGCACTGCTCAACGGCTGGGTCCGCTACGACAACGAGCCGTGGGAGTGGTACACCACGCTGCGGTTCGACGAAGGCCTGACCGTGCCCGACTTCGACTTCGAGCGTATCGAGAACAGCGTGGACGATCTGCGACTGCGTTCACTGCTGGTGTGGCGTCTGCTCTCGTGGGTCGGCCCGTACGCGCGACTCGAAGCGCAGAGCAGCGCGTTTGCGGAGTACGCGCGGCGCAGCGACGACGAGAACTACTTCTACGTGTTCGGTGACGACGCCGCCAACACCATCATCGACTCTTCAGCCTCGTTCCGCGTCGAAGCACCGCTCTCGCCGTTGTCGCTGGAGACCGGCCTGGGCGCCAATGCGGACGTGGTGGACGTACGCTCGTTCGACCTTCGGTTTCGGATCGGGTTCGGCTATGGGTTTACCAGCGTGCGGGAGAAGCTGGTGACGGCGCGAGTTGACGAAGTAGACTCGGTGAGGTACGCGCGCGACTCGGCATACATCGTGCAGAGCCAGCTGTTGCGCGACCTGGGCAGCGCGGCCACCCATGAAGCGGGGCCGGAAGCGGCGCTCATTGCCAACCTGCGTCTGGGGAACCTGGCCCTGGTCAGGGGCGAGATGCGGGTGTTCGCGCCGGTGGCGCCGGAGCTGCGGTTCAACCGGCCCGACCTTGACGTCGAAGCCACAGTCAGTTGGCGCCTTGCGCGGGCTGTGACACTCGACTACGAACTCTACTACACGCTCAAGCAGCCCAAGGAAGAGAACCTGCGGCAGGACCTCGTTCGCCACGGCATCCGCCTGCGGTTCTCGCTTCGCTCACAGTAGGGTGGACGGATCGGCTGGGTTGAGGGAGCCGTGCAGTGGCTCCGGAGTCACTGGTTCGCTACCTGCTCAAGCCACAAGCCTGGCTATCTCCCGCATCACCTTCACTCCGCCAGGGCGGCGGAGCATGTTGCCGGTAACGAGGATATCGGCGCCTGCCTTGAGTTTCGCCGCCGCCGTCTTCGCATCACGGATCCCGCCGCCCACGATCACCGGAATATCGACCTGACTTCGGACCATGCGGATCATGTCGTCGGGGACTGTCTGTGGCGCTCCGCTTCCCGCCTCGAGGTACACCAGTGACATGCCCATGTACTGCGCGGCAAGGGCGTGCGCGGCCGCAATCGCCGGCTTGGTACGCGGCAGCGGGCGGGTGTTGCTCATAAACTCCACCGAGGTCACCGCACCCGACTCCACCAGCATATACGCTGTGGAAATCACCTCGAGGCCCAGGTCGCGGATCCGCGGCGCCGCTTTCACGTGTTCGCCGATAAGGTTCACCGGGTTGCGGCCCGAAATGAGCGAGAGAAACAGCAGTGCGTCCGCGTACTGCGACAACTGGGTTGCATCACCGGGGAACAACACCGCGGGAATCGACACCGCCGAGTGGACACGCTTGACAAATGCATCGAAACCGTTCGTGTGTATCAGGCTTCCGCCAATGAGCAGGCCGTGCACGCCGCAGTCCTCGGCACGGCGGGCGATGTCCGCGGCGCGCGCACCGGGAAAGTCATCGGGATCCAGCAGTACCCAGTAGCTGGCCGTTCCCTTCGCCCGCCGCGTCTGCACGCCTTTCAGCACCGCGCGTCGTTTCATGCCGCACCAGCCTTGCCCTTGAGGACATCCGCAACACTCGCCAACGCCTCGGCCACTTTCTCCGGCAGCTTGCCGCCCGCCTGCGCACGGTTCGGGCGACCCCCTCCTCCTCCGCCGGCCACCGAGGCCGCGGCCTTCACCAGCTCGCCGCAGTGCACCTTGTGCTTTCTCACCGTGGCGTCGGCCGCGCACGCCGCAAACAGCGCCTTGCCTTCGACGCGCGCCCCCAGCACCACCGCCGCCGATGAGTCCTGCCGGCCGCGCAACTCGTCACTGAGCGCGTCAGTGAGCCGTGCGAAGGCGTCCTTGTCGAGTTCCCCGAGATCCTTCACCACCCACGGGAACACACCGCCATTGTCACGGGCCTCGGACAGTATCTGCTCAACCTGTCCCGCCGAGGCCTGTGCGCCGAGACGCACGATACGTGCTTCCTGGCTCCTCTGCTCTTCAAGCAGCTGCCGCACACGCTCCGCCACCCCGCTCTCCCGGACTTTCAGCAGCAGCGCTGCCTGCTTGAGCTGGGCCTGCCGCTCCAGCAGATACGCAAGCGCCGACGGGCCGGTGATCGCTTCGATACGCCGCACGCCCGCGGCGATACTGCTCTCTTCGACGATATGAAACAGCCCTATCTCGGCCGTATTGCTCACGTGCGTCCCGCCGCACAGCTCAAGACTTACCGGGCCCATGTTCACCACCCGGACCTTCTCGCCGTATTTCTCGCCGAACAGCGCCATGGCACCCGCTGCCTTCGCTTCGTCCACGTCTTTCACCGCCGTACCCACCGCAAGCCCGGCGAACACCCACTCGTTCACTTGTTTCTCCACGGCCTGCAGCTCTTCGGGGCTCATCGCCCTGAAATGGGTGAAATCGAACCGCAGGCCCTCCGGGCCCACGCGCGAACCAGACTGCTGGACATGTTCGCCGAGCGTGGCGCGCAACGCCGCCTGCAGCAGATGGGTCGCCGAATGGTTGCGCCGCGTGGCCGCCCGCGATCCGCGGTCGACCTCGGCCGTGAGCGGCTGTGCAAGGTCGCTCTTTCGGAGAGGCCGTGCCGCACGGACACGGTGCACGCTCAGGTCGTTCCACTTGACTGTGTCCAGCACGTCCAGAACAACACCGGTCGCGGTCTGCAGCGTGCCCCGGTCACCCACCTGTCCACCCGACTCGGCGTAGAACGGGGTGTGGTCGAGACACAGCAGGTACTGGCAGTCGCCCAGCTCCTTGTACCGGTACACCTTCCCGTTGCCCGTCTCGCTGTCGTAGCCCGTGAACGTGCTACCGGTCGAGTTGGCCAGCTCCACCCATCCCTCCGGACTGAGTCCGTCCGCACTGCCCTTCCTCGCGGCATCACGGGCACGCTCCCGCTGGCGGCCCATGGCCGCTTCGAACCCCGCCTCGTCAACCGAGAAGCCCTTCTCCTCCGCCATCAGCCGCGTCAGATCCATCGGGAACCCGTACGTGTCGTACAGCATGAACACGTCACTCCCTGCAAGTGTCGTCCCCTTCGCCGCGGCAACCATGGCGTTGAACTTCTCGATTCCCTGCTCAAGGGTGGCGCCGAACCGCTCCTCCTCCGAGCGAATCACATCCTGCACGTACGCCACGCGCTGCGTGATCTCCGGGAACGCGTCCCCCATCATCTTCACCAGCACCGGTACCAGCCGGTACATGAACGGTTCGTGGAATCCCAGCTCGCGGCCGAAACGGAAGGCACGGCGCAACAGGCGGCGCAGCACGTAGCCGCGACCTTCGTTGGACGGGATCGCCCCGTCGGTAATCGCGAACACAAGCGCCCGGATATGGTCGGCAATGACGCGGAACGGCGTACCGGACGGCTCACTGCTGTACGTCTTCCCGCACATCCGCTCGACTTCCGCTATCAGCGGACTGAACACGTCGGTGTCGTAGTTCGACGTCCTGCCCTGGATAATCCTGGTGACCCGCTCGAAGCCCATGCCGGTGTCAACGTGCCTGGCAGGGAGCGGGTGAAGTGTGCCGCTGCCGTCACGGTTGTACTGCATGAACACCAGGTTCCAGATCTCGATGAACCTCCCGCAGCTGTCGGCGTTCACGTCACAGGTGTGCCCCGGCTTCCCCTCATTGATACAGTGTCCGGGACCCACGTCGATATGGATCTCCGAGCACGGACCACACGGCCCGGTGTCGCCCATCTCCCAGAAATTGCTGTCGGCGTCAAACCGGCGGATATGGTCGTGGGCGATATCGGTCTGCGATTTCCACAGCTCGACCGCCTCGTCGTCCTCCTCGTACACCGTGGCGTAGAGTCTGGCCTTCGGCAGCTTCCACACGCCGGTAATCAACTCCCAGGCCCAGCCGATAGCTTCCTTCTTGTAGTAGTCGCCAAACGACCAGTTGCCGAGCATCTCGAACAGGGTGTGGTGATGGTGATCGCGACCGACTTCCTCGAGATCGTTGTGCTTGCCCGATACCCGCATGCACTTCTGCGAGTTCGCAGCACGTTTCAGGCCCCGGGGATTCTCACCGAGGAATATGGCTTTGAACTGGTTCATCCCCGCGTTGGTGAACAGCAGCGTGGGATCATCCTGCGGGACAACCGGCGAGCTGGGGACAAACGTGTGCTGCTTGCCCGTGAAGAACTCGATGAAATCGCGGCGTATCTGGTTGGCTGTCTTCATGATCGTGCTCACGCTGGTGCGCCGCCGTGCGGCGGCGCACCACACGCGTTCTATTCCTTAGGCGCCCCCGTCTCTTCGGCCGGCAGAAGACCCACGTTCACCTTCACGTCATGCTCGACCGACTGGAGGATATCGGGGTTCTCGGTGAGGAAATCGCGGGCCCGTTCGCGGCCCTGGCCGATACGCTCGCCCTTGAACGAGTACCACGACCCGCTCTTCTCCACCACGTTCTGTTCGGCTGCCAGGTCGAGCACGTCACCGACATACGAGATGCCCTTGCCGTACAGGATATCGAATTCCGCCTGCCTGAACGGCGGCGACACCTTGTTTTTCACCACCTTCGCGCGCGTACGGGACCCGACCGACTTTTCCCCGTCGTTAATCGCCGCGATACGGCGGATGTCCACGCGCACCGAGGCGTAGAATTTCAGCGCGTTGCCGCCGGTGGTGGTTTCCGGATTGCCGAACATCACGCCGATTTTCATGCGAATCTGGTTGATGAAGATCAGGCAGGTGTTCGACTTGGAGATGATCCCGGTCAACTTGCGCAGCGCCTGCGACATGAGGCGCGCCTGAAGGCCGACGTGGCTGTCGCCCATCTCGCCCTCTATCTCCGCCGCCGGCACGAGTGCTGCGACACTGTCCACCACGATGATGTCCACTGCACCACTCCGCACCAGCGTGTCGGCAATCTCCAGCGCCTGCTCGCCCGTATCCGGCTGCGACACCAGCAGGT
>CAZJJT010000172.1:0-8452 GCA_964546395.1 uncultured Fibrobacterota bacterium | reverse complement strand
GACGGTGGGACTGGCCGACCGCTGGAGCCACCGTCCCATCGAGATGTCGGGCGGCCAGCAGCAGCGCGTTGCGATCGCACGGGCACTGAGCAACCGGCCGAAGATCCTGCTGTGCGACGAACCGACGGGGAACCTGGATCTCAAGACCGGGGCCGAGATACTGCAACTGCTGCGCACGATCAACCGCGATCGCGGCGTGACCATCGTGTGCGCGACGCATGACCTGCGGCTGCTTGATGTGTGCGACCGGATTACGTGGATCCGTGACGGCAAAGTGGAACGTGTCGAAGAGCGCAAGAACATCAGGGTCCGGGTGGGCACGATTGGGGGGCAGCGCGAATGAACCGCCGCAGCTCCTCGACCATGCTTGCGTTGCTGCTCGCTCTTCCCGTGGCCGCGCAGCAGGACCGTTTCCTCGCCGACGTCGCGGCGCTGGCCGGCTTGCCGCACCGCTTGGTGGGCTCGGAAGAAGCACGCAGGGCGGCCGACTACGTCCGTGCGTGTCTGGCGGAAACGGGAGTGAAACAGGTGTTCACGCTCTCGCTTCCCACGTGGCAGATGGGCGAAACGGCATGTTCGCTCAGCATCGGTGACACGAGCATGGCGTTGCTGCCCATGCGGCCCGATATCACGATCGCGCCGGTGACTCCGCCCGAGGGGCTGACAGGGCCATACCTGTACGCGGGAACGGGTGAGCTGTGGGAATACGGAACGCGTCCGGTGCTGAACGCCGTAGTGGGACTGGAGTACGACTGCCAGGAGCGGTGGAAACGTGCGTTTGCCATGGGAGCCCGGGCCGTCGTGTTCCTCGGCAGCGGCCATGAAGCCTCGGGTTCGCCCAAGCATGTCGGCATTCCTGCCAACCTTCTCCGCTACTACGCGCCGCCCGAACTGGTCGCCGCCATGGCGCTGCGGAGCGATCGCCCTCTCGTGAGCATCCGCAGCAGCAGTCGCTGGCGCAAAGCCGCCGGCAGCAGCATCGTGGCCTTCATCCCGGGCACTGAGCCGGATTTCAGCCCGCGGCGTTCGGAGCCCGAGATGCTGGTGCTGTCGGCGGCGCTCGACACGTGGGGTGATGTGCCGCTTCGCTCGCCCGGGGCGCGCGGCGCGGCCAACTGCGCGGCGTTGCTTGATGCGGCGCGCTGCCTGGTGCGCAATCCGGTGAAACGCGACGTGCTGCTGGTGTTTGCCGACGGCCAGGCGTTTTACCACCAGGGGATGCGCATGCTGTACTCGGCGCTGATGGCGCCGCACAAGGAGGTGGAAGCCCGCGCCCACGGCCATGTCGAAGAGATGGCGTTCCGTCGTCAGCTCCTGGCCGCGCTGCCGGCAACGCCGGGGCCTGTCGAAGGGCCGGGGGACGTGCGCGCTGCGCTGATGAAAGAGTTCGAGTCGCACGCCGAGTACCGTCGTACCGATGAAAGCCACAAGCTGCTTCGCGCGCGCGTGTCGCTGCGCAGTGCCCACTCGTACGACACTACGCTCGACCAGCAGCTGCACGAGCGGGAAGCGCTCCTGCGCAGGATCCAGACCGTACGCCGGCTCATCGGCGAGAACCGCGCGGAACTCGCCGACTCCGCCCTGTACGAGCGGATCAGGGCGGCTGCCGGCGCCCGACCGGGAGAGTCCGTCAAGCGCAGCGTGCTGCTGTCCGCTGCACAGCGCATGATACAGGAGACGTCGCGTGAGCTGGAACTCGACCGTGCGCGTCTGGAGCGGACTGCCCTCCCCGATTCGTCGCTGACGGTGTACCGCGACAGCATCGAGTCGCTGATGCAGCGCTGGGACAGTGCGCGGCGGGCGCTGGCCGACAGGCGCGTGGAGGCGATCGAGCCGGCGCTGTACGCCGAGCTGCATCGCCTGGTGTCTGCCGGTATCCACGACCGCATGGCGGAACTCGAAGAGTTGATACAGATGGACGAGGAGCACCGGGCGCTGCGTAGGGCCCTCGAAGACCGGTGGATAGTGCTGCATGTGACGTACAACTTCTCGGATGGCGGGACGGAGTGGGGAGTGGTGCCGGGCGACAACAGCCAGGACCCGTTCCGCTCGCAGTCGCCGAGCGGCGACAATCCGGGCTACTACAGCCTGGTGCTTCGTGCCTTGCGGCGGGCTGCCGAAGAGGTGCCGGGGTTGGCTGGGCTGAACCATGAGATGCTGGTGGACCCGCTGCGCGCCCAGCAGCACGTGCCTGGCGCGTTCGTATCGGGCGGCGTGGTCGCGGGAACGCACGGCGTGTTCAACCTGTCGCTGATGACCTGCGATGATGCGCGGGAGCGTGACGGGCAGCCGTCCGACAACCTGGCGTCACTGCGCTGCGAGAATATCTGCGAGCAGGCACGGCAAGCACAGCGACTGCTCGGAGCCGTGGCTGACGGCGAAGACATCTCGCTCAAACGCGTGTTTGCGGACCTGTCGATGCGCCAGATGCCCAAGTGGGCCAGCGGCAAGTCATCGGGGTACTTTGCGGGCCTGCAGGTAACCGGCGGCCTCGCCGAGGACCGGCCTGCCAGCGACGCCGTGCTGGCGGTGTGGCAGGGCGCCGAATGGGCCACCCCGAACGCGGCCCGCGCTGTCCCGGGGTTCGAGCGATTCATGCTCGAGCGCGTGGACGGCAACGGGCGGTACGGCGTGCAGGGCGTACGCGACGACTACTACAACAACAACCGTTGCGTGGTGCTTGGCGTGGTGTTCGATTCGAGCGGTGTCGCCAGGGCGGTAACCACGCACCAGACACTCTCGACCGTGTGGCGGGTCAACCTGTTCCCGGGCAGCGGATACGTGGTGAGCTACCCGGTGATGGGCAACACGGCGCAGGCGGGACGGCTGCTCGTGATGGAGGCGACATCCAACGCATCGCTGCGCCAGGACCGCATGCTCTCGGGCATGTCGGAGGGGTTCGGGTTCTTCTATGTGCACATGCTGGAAGCGGCGCGGCGGCTGAAGATATTCCAGCAGGACGGGCCGGTGCTGCTGGGGCAGACATCGCGCGAGCAGCCCTACGGCGAAGGGTTCGACCTGGCAGAGGTGGCCAACCAGCCGCCGGTCGACCTTCTGACCGCGGACAACCTGTGGAACCTCAATGAAGTACGGCTCAGCACGTTGCGGGCGCGGAGCGTGTCGGACGCCCCGCTCGAGCTGCTGCACGGTAGAGCGCGGCGGCTCATCGAGACAGCCGAGCGCACCCCCGAGCAGGCGACTCGGGTATCGATGCTCGCGCAAAGCGCGGCGCTCTCGCGGCGGGTGTACGGGCCCGTGCGGGAGATCATGGACGACCTGATCAAGGCCGTGGTCATCCTCCTGCTGCTCACCATCCCGTTCGCGTTCGCGCTCGAGCGGCTCCTGCTGTGCGCCGCCAACATCTATGCGCGCATTGCAGGGTTCGCGGCGGCGTTCGCGGCAACATTCGTGCTGCTGTACCTGCTGCACCCGGGATTCTCCATCGCAGCCACCCCGAGCATGGTGTTCCTGGCGTTCGTGATTATCCTCCTTGCCAGCATGGTCATCTACATAATGGCGCGCAAGTTCCGTTCGGAGCTGATGGCGTACCAGGGGCGCAGCAGCAGGTTCCACAACGTCGAGATATCGCGCATGGGTACGCTGCTCGTTGCCATGAACATGGGGATGTCGACCATGCGGCGCAGGCCGATCCGCACGTTTCTCACGACGCTGACTGTGCTGATGCTCACGTTCACCATCCTTTCGTTCGCCTCGTTTGCCGGGAGCCTGGGCGTGCGATCGTTCTATGTGGGGCCGGTGAGTGAGAACGTGCCGCCGACGTTCCTGGTGAAGGATGTCAACTACGCGGCGCTGTCGCGGGACGTGATTGACATGCTGCACGCGCGCGCGGGAGTGAATGGGAGGTTCACGGGGATCTGGTGGCTGACCAGCTCCTCGCAGTCCGACAAGGCGGTCGGCATCGCCGCACGCGGGGGCGAACCGGTGTTTCTCGACGGGATGCTGGGGGTGTCGGCGGAAGAGCTCGAACGCTGGCCCGCGTTTGCCGAGGTGATAGGCGGCAGCGGCGAGCCGGTGGAACGGTTGGCGCGGGACGGCGTGTACCTGCCGGCCATCGTGGCGCAGAACATGGAACTCACCGTGGGTGACACGGTCATGGTGAACGGACGGCCGACACCGTACGCGGGGATGTTCGACGCGGCGGCGCTGCAGCGCCTGCGGCATCTCGACGACATGTCGGTGGTACCGGTGAACTTCCTCGACGCCTCGTATGTGAAGAACGACCCAAACGATCAGGTGCGCAGGCTCAGCAGTGAACTGGTCCAGCGCGACTTCACGCGGCTCAGCGCCAACCAGGTCGCCATCGCTTCCGATGAATTTGTGTCGCGGCAGGGCGGCAAGCTGTACCTGATCTCAAAGTACGGCGAGGGCGGGGCGACCGTGTCGGAGGAAGGGGAGCGGCTCGCGGAAGTCACGAAGTTGCCGGTCTGGTCGCGCACCAGTGACGGCGTGGAGCGGAAGGTGGCCACGAAGGTGGCGGCGGTGAGTGGTGGACTGGGCCTGCTGGTGCCGCTGATTCTCGGTAGGCTCATCATCTTCGGCACGCTTCTCGGCAGTATCACCGACCGCGAGCGCGAGATCTACACGTTCAGCGCGCTGGGCCTGGGTCCGAGTCATATCGGGTTCCTGTTCGTCGCGGAAGCCTGTGTGTACGCGATCGTGGGCGGCATGGGAGGGCAGCTGCTTGCGCAGATGTTCGGGGTGGTGGCGTCGCACCTGGCCGACAAGGGACTCATCGAACAGCCGGCGCTGAACTTCTCTTCGGCCAACTCGCTGATCGCGATTGGTATCGTGATGCTCACCGTGCTGGTGTCGGCAATTTACCCGGCGGTGAAGGCCTCGAAGAGCGCCAACCCGGGTGTGCAGCGCTCGTGGCGCATGCCGGTGCCGGACGGCGATGAGTTGCGGATGGTGTTTCCGTTCACGGTGTCGGCATACGATATTACCGGCGTGGTGAGTTTTCTGGCGGAGCATTTTGGCAGCCACGAGGACGCCGGGTTGGGATGCTTTGCGGCGCGTGACGTAGGGGTGGGCAGGGATGACAGTGACGAGCACCTGCAGCTCTCGGCACGAGTGTCACTGGCGCCGTTCGACCTCGGCGTTTCGCAGGACTTCCGCCTCACCGCCGTGGCCTCGGAGATCGCCGGGGTGGATGAAGTGATAATCTCGGCACACCGGGTGAGTGGGACGCAAAGCGACTGGGTACGAAGCAATCGTGTGTTCATCCACGAACTGCGCAAGCAGTTCCTGCTGTGGCGGACGCTGTCTGCCGAGAACATCGAGTACTATCGCATGCAGACCCTTCAGGCACTGGGCAGCTCATGAGCGACATCGATACCAGATCGCGTGGGCGCAAGGTGATTGACAAGGAACTCGAAGAGTTCCGCGGACTCATGAGCCCCCCGTCGTCGTTCGAGGACGGGTTCACGTGGACCGCGTTCTTCGGGGCACTGTTCGTGGCGTTCCTCATGATACCCGGGGCGATGTACATGAACCTGGTGGTGGGCAGTGACCCGTCCACCGGGGCGGCGCGGTGGGTTACCGCGATCCTGTTCATCGAAGTGGCGCGGCGCACCAACCGCACGCTCAAGCGCGCGGAAATCTACGTGCTGTTCTACCTCGTGGGCGCGGCACTGGCGCTGCCGTTCGAGAACGTGCTCTGGAAGCAGTTCTTCGTCCAATCGCGCGCGGCGGTCGCCCACGGCATCGTCGATTTCATCCCGAATTGGTATGCGCCGACCGACCCGGACGTCCTCGCGCACCGCACGATGTTCAGTGTCGAATGGCTCCCCGCGGTGTTACTCGTGGTGTTCTCGATGGTGGTGGGGCGGCTCGACCACATGATACTGGGCTACGGGCTGTTCAAGATCGCCAGCGACATCGAACGGCTGCCGTTCCCCATGGCGCCCCTGGGGGCCCAGGGAATCCTGGCGCTCAGTGAGGAGCAGGAGGAGGAGAACCAGCGCGGGCGGGAGCACGAGGATGTGGACCCGGAGAAAATGTCGGCCTGGCGATGGCGGGTGTTCTCGATAGGCGGTGCGATCGGCCTGGCGTTCGGGTTCGTGTACATGGCGCTGCCCACCATATCGGGGGCGCTGCTCGACAGCCCCATCGTGCTGCTGCCGATCCCTTTCATCGACTACACGCAGAAGACACAGAGTTTCCTGCCGGCGGTGGCCACCGGACTCGTACTCGACCTCGGCGCCCTGCTCGTCGGCATGGTCCTGCCGTACTTCGCGATGCTCGGGAGTTTCATCGGCCTGGTTATCACCATGATAGCCAACCCGTTTCTGTACCACTTCGGCGTGCTTTCGTCGTGGAACCCCGGTGACGGCACCATTGCCACGATGTTCAAGAACAACATCGACTTCTATTTCAGCTTCGGTATCGGCCTCTCGCTGGCGATCGCGGTGGCGGGGATTATCAACGTGGTGCGGCAGATACGCGAATCGGCCCGGAACAAGCGTGAAGGGGTCCAGACCGCGTACAAAGTGCCTACTGGTCGCGGGGATATCAAGGTCCCGGTGATCATCGCCGTGTACGCGATGTCGACCACGCTGTACATCCTGGTGTCGGGGTACCTGATTCACTGGCACCGCGGCGTGATGATTGTGATGCTGTTCTACGCGTTCATCTACACGCCGCTCATCAGCTACGTTACCGCACGCATGGAGGGGATCGCAGGGCAGGTGGTGCAGATCCCCATGGTACGCGAGGCGAGTTTCATCCTGTCGGGGTATCGCGGTGTGGCGGTGTGGTTCCTTCCCATACCGATGCACAACTACGGGATGGCGACGGTCGAGTACCGTATCTGCGAGCTGACAGGCACGCGGTTTTGGAGCATCTGGAAGACCCAGCTGATCTTCACTCCGATCGTGCTGGTCTCGAGCCTGTTCTTCACGAATTTTATCTGGGGTCTCGGGCCGATTCCCGGTCCGCAGTACCCGTATACGCAGATGATGTGGGAGTTTATGGCGGAGAACCAGTGCATCATATACACGGCGACCATGGGTGGCTTCTCCACGTTCCAGAAAGCGTTCGTGCCGGAGTACCTGTTTGTGGGGCTGGGGTTGGGAAGCATCGCGTTTGCCATGATGAACTGGCTGGGGTGGCCGATATTCCTGGTGTTCGGCGTCATCCGCGGTTTCGGTCAGACCTACCCGCATTACATCCTGCCGCAGTTCATCGGCGCGCTCATCGGGCGCTTCTATTTCCGCAAGCGATTCGGCGACAGGTGGCGCCAATACATCCCGGTAATCGTGGCCGGCTTCGGCTGCGGCACGGGGCTTATCAGCATGGTGGCGGTGGGGATAACGTTCCTGGGCAAGAGCGTGATACAGTTGCCGTTCTAGAGAAGGGCGAACGAGGAAGTGGGAACGACGAACGAGATCCTGATTCGCGTGCGCGGGGTGACCAAGACGTTCCGGTTGCGTCGAGAAGAGGTCCATGCGCTGCGTGACATCTCGGTGGACATCTTCCGCGGCGAGTACCTTTCGATCATGGGACCGTCCGGCTCGGGTAAGAGCACCCTGTTCAACATGATCGGGGCGCTCGACGAACCGACGTCCGGACGGGTGGAGATCGGCCCCATCGACCTGACCAGGCTCACCAGCCGGCAGCTTGCGCACGTCCGCAGCAACTACATCGGGTATGTGTTCCAGAGCTACAACCTCATCCCCGCGCTGACCGCGCTGAACAACTGCGCCATCGCCCGTCAGTTCACCGGTGTGTCGCCGCAGCAGGCGGAGCACGATGCGGCCGAGAAACTCACGAGCGTGGGACTGGGCCATCGTCTGCACCACCGTCCGGGCGAAATGTCGGGAGGGCAACAGCAGCGCGTCGCCATCGCCCGTGCCCTGGTGAACGACCCCGCCATCATTCTGGCCGACGAACCTACGGCAAACCTCGATTTCCATACCGGCGCGGAGATCATCGACCTGCTGAAGAAGCTCTCGGTGGAACAGGGCGTAACCGTTATTACGGCGACGCACGACCACAAGATGCTCGCAAATTCTGATCGAGTACTGTGGATACAGGACGGGCAGGTGGACCGGATCGACCGCCGCGAGGATCTGCATATCGATGAAGGCGAACTGACAGCCCTTGAGCCGGAGTCATGATCAGCGGCAAACGAGTACTGGTGGTGCTGCCGGCGTACAACGCGGCCCTGACGCTGGAGCAGACGTACGCCGAAATCCCGATGGACGTTGTGGACGAGGTGCTGCTGGTCGACGACGCCAGCGCGGATGACACGGTCGACGTGGCACGGCGCCTCGGGATCCATCATGTCATCGTGCACGACCGCAACAGCGGCTATGGCGCCAACCAGAAGACCTGCTACGCCGTAGCGCTGGCGCGCGGCGCCGACATCGTGGTGATGCTTTACCTCCGAAAGCAGACATGTGCGGTGCACTAGCTCATGTCTGCTAAGTGC
>CAZJJT010000171.1:7150-8473 GCA_964546395.1 uncultured Fibrobacterota bacterium | reverse complement strand
TTGTGCCAGCCCTTCTGCCCCAACCGTCTCACAGGCGGACTCCAGCCAATCCCGCCGGGTGTCCACGAAACCGTTGCATCGCCAGCGGACTTGGGGTATATTAATAGTATTAGTAATATCATAAACAATAGCACTATGAAGACAACGTCCCGGACAACCATCGCGCGATTCGTGCAGATCCTGCGCCTGTGCGCCGAGCACGCCGGGGGGGTTCGGTTCGAAGAGTTTCGCCGCGCCCTGGACAACCTTCCGCCGGCAACCATGTCGCGGCTTCTGAAAGCGGCGCAAGACGAGGGATTGCTCACGCACGACCCGCACACGGGCCGCTACGCCGCGGGACCGTCACTGCACACCCTTGCCCGAGCGCTGACCGGCGAGGCCACCCGGGCCGGTCTCATACGCGGGGCCCTGCAGCGGCTTGCCGACGAAACCGGTCAGTCGGCACTCTGCGTCGAGCGTGCCCCCGACCCCTCCGGGCTGAACATGCGCCTGGTTGACAACGTGGTGGTGGAAGGCGGCCTGGCGCACGGCGGGCCCGGCACTGTCCGCTTCGTACTGGCCCAGGGGTTCGGCCTCGGTTTGCTGGTGCAGTACCCCGAAGGCTTGGTGGGCAAAGCTGTCGCGCAGCACGTCAAACGCACAGGCGAACCGGCAAGCGGCATACGCGCCGAACTCACCGCGCTCAGACAGCGAGGTGTACTGGCGCGGCCCGAGCAGCACCAGAGTTCGCCGGTGGGTGCAACCCGCGTGGTTGCCCCGGTTATCGGCGCAAAGGGAACGCCCCTTGGCATAGGTATCACGGCGGTGGGCACGGTCGCCAACGTGCTCCGCCCCGCTGTCGTCGACTCGTGGTGTCTGGCGGTCCACAACACCGCGCGCGACCTTGCCCACGAACTGCTTCGCACAACAAAGGAGATGCCATGAACGCGCCCAACATCATACTTATCACCTGGCACGATGCCGGGAGGTGGTTCGGCTGCTACGGCAATGACAAGGTCCACACGCCCAACGTCGACCGGCTCGCCTCGCAGGGCGTGCGCTTCGCCAACATGTTCTCCGCCTGCGCAATCTGCTCCCCCTCACGTGCCGCGATCGTCACCGGGCGATACTGCCAGGACAATGGAGTGATGTTTCTCACCAACACGGTCAACAACAACCGCATGCACCGTGACGAGCGGCACCTGGCCCGCGTACTCCGTGAGGACCACGACTACCACACGGCCTTGTTCGGCGTACAGCACGAGTGCGCCCATGAGCACGTGCACGAAGTGCTGCGGGTGCACGAGCAGTTCAACACCGATCCGTGGCCCACCGCCGATGTGT
>CAZJJT010000171.1:0-7140 GCA_964546395.1 uncultured Fibrobacterota bacterium | reverse complement strand
CGGACAGGCCGTTCTACGCGCAGTGGGGGTTGTACGAGTCACACCTCGGACACTGGCTCAACGGCGCGCCCCGCGGCATGGTTGACGTCGAGACTGACGTGCATATCCCGCCGTACCTCCAGGACACCCCGGGGGCACGGAAGGCCGTCGGGTACCTCCAGGGCATGCTGCGCATCGGCGACCGCGCTATCGGCCGTGTCCTTGACACGCTTGCCGAGACCGGGCTCGAGCGCGACACGCTGGTGATCATGTGTGTCGACCACGGTGTCGGTCTCCCCCGCGCCAAGACGACCTGTTACGATCCGGGCACCGCGGTGAGTTGGCTGATGCGCTGGCCGGGGGTCATTCCGGAATCGAACGTGGTAGACGCCATGGCAACACAGGTGGACGTGTTCCCGACCGTGTTCGAGCTGTGCGGCTGGCCGGTGCCCTGTTCGGTGCAGGGCCGGAGCTTCGCTGCGCACGTGCGTGGGAAGCGTACCGAGGAGATCAACGACGCGGTGTTCTGTCACATGGTGGAAGTACTCCGGAGCGTGCGCACCCACCGCTACAAGTTCATCCGCAACCTCCGCCGCCCGCGTTGGCCCGGTGTCCCCGCTCCCGTGCTGTTCGAGGACGCGCGGAACAAGTCGGAGCAGGACGATTCGCCGGTCGAGGGCACCGGCGAGGACGTCGGGCATCCGTTCGTCGAACTCTACGATCTGGAGAAAGACCCCAACGAGTTCACCAACGTCGCCGCCGATCCGGCGTATGCTGACGTGCGCAGCGACCTCGACTCACGCCTGTGGGAGTTCCTTATCGCCCACGACGACTTCACGCTGCACGAGCCGCCGCGTACCGCCTGGCAGCAACAGACCCACCGCCGGCTCGCCGAACATCGTTCGCGTTCTCAGGGGGTTACCACATCCTGATACCGCGTTGGCGGCAGAACGCCGCATACAGGTGGCTGTTGTCGCCATGGGTCAGGATGTAGTGCTGACTCAGCACCTTCTGCCCGAATTCCTCCACCGGGCAATCGAGCACGATCTCCAGCCCCGGCAGTTGGGGTGCGGGTGGCCGCCACCCGGCTTCCTCCCACGGCCGCGGCGCAACCGCCTGGCCGCCCACTACGTGCATCACATACCCGTCCGCGGTCCTCGCAAGCCTGGCAAGTGTCACCCGGCCGGTTTTGACTGTCGACACATTGAGCAGCCCTTCCGAGAATGACCCGAACGCGGTAGGGTCCACTCTCACCGACCCGTCCACCACTTCCGGGGGCACGAAATCCGGGACCCCCATCAGCACGCGGTCGGTCATGAACTCGTAGAACTCGAAGTAGGCGGCACACTGGTTGGTAAGGGCCCTGGCCACCAGTTGGGTGGCTGCCCCGAGCGCATCATTCTCGGGTATCACACACACCCCGGGATCTTCCGCCAGCATCATGAACACCATCGAGGGCGGGAACCCCGCCAGCTTCTTCATCCCGTCCACATCCACGAGCGACACGGCCCGGTAACCACGCTCCTGCACCTTCGCGCGCAGCGCCAGGTACCACTGTGCGCCCGTCTCGAGTGTGGCTCGCTGCGGCTCTTTCACGAAGGTCCAGCGTTGCCGCACCCGATCGGCCACAGCGGCCACCTCCGTGCGGTCGAGGTCGGCGATCCGCTGCACCATCTCGAGCATCTCGAAATGCTCCACTTCGCACCCGACGGTCGCGCGCAGGCTCGAGGGGTCGTACATGGTACCGTACAGGTTCATGTCCCGGCAGCCCATCATGCCGATGCGGGTGCCGCGCAGCTCTTCGGCGGCCGAAGACGCCCGGAGCGCACAAGCCACCTGGTCGGCCGCCGAGCCGCCGTCAACCGTGTCCCATACGTAGGCAAACCGCATCCCCATGTCCGCCATCACCTGCCGCAGCGCCGTGGTACCGGCCTGGTCTGCAGTGGTCACCAGCCGCCCGTCAATCATCTCCCCCGCCAACCCCCAGAGTACCATCGGAACGTGGCGGAAGCGGTCGATCACGGCGATAACTGCATGCGAGGGAATCCATCCTGCCACACACACCACCAGCGCACCGAACCGTTCCCTCCCCAGTTCCTCCACAGCCCGTCGCGACTGCTCTCCCGCCGCATCGTCCGCCACCGGCGCGGCCGGTACGAGCCGGACGCCGCGCTCCTCCAGTGCCGTGCGAGCCTGTGAACACTTGCGCTCGATCAACTCCCGCGGCGTGTTCACTTCACCGAACCCGACGAATCCTGCCGTGATCGCTGACATGATGCTCCTTGTCCCCCCCGCCTACACTCTCTGTATCAGGTAGTACGCCGATGCGTAGTCGCCACCCACCGTGAACCGCAGCACCCCATCCCTCTGTTCGACCGGTATGTGGCCAATGGGGAACCCATCGGGGTTGATCGCCCATATCCGCATGTGTTCCACACTGGTTTCGATCTCGATCTCGGCCTCCACCACCTCCAGACGTACCGGCCCGTGCCCCAGCTCGAGCTGGACCGTATGCTCATCGTTGTACTGCGCGGCCGTGTTGTCGGCCCTCCCGACCGTGGTAAGCAACAGGTTGTCCGACTCGCGGATCGGACTGTCGCTCAGCGAACTCAGCGCGACCACGCCGAAGTCGGTGCGCGCGCTCACGCGCATTCCGCGCAACTGCACACTCCCGGCCGCGCCCAGGAAGCCGTACGCCACCTTTGTGCGCGGCGAATCGATCGTGCCGATTCGCTTGTCGAGGTCCCGGACGAGTTCGCCCGTATCGGACCGCAACTCCCTGACGTCTTCGGCAACGATGCGCTCCGAAGGCAGCACTACGTCCCCATCCCCCGGCGTGCTTCCGGCCACTCGCACCGTGACTTCGTGCGTCTCGAACGCTCCGTCGATTGCCGGCGCCGTTGCCGGTCCCGTCGCAGCGCCGTCCGGACCTGCCGCGCTCGCATCGATCACTACGCGTCTCGCCGCCCGGGCGACATCCTGCCGACGGAGGATCAGCGCGGCGTGGTAGAACAGCCCGAACTTCGCGGGGTCGTTAAACGTATCGAACACACCGCCGCGGTAGCACACCCCCCCGATGGCATCCGAGGTGATTGCCTGCCCGATACAGTCGGTGTCCTCCCGCGTGGTATAGCGGTAGGTGTGTATCGCCACCCCCTGCCATCCCTGCAGCGCCGCCACCGCCGCGACAAGCAGCACGCTCTCGGCCCGCCACTCGTTGGGCCACGGGTCGTCCCACTCCGACACCACGAACGGTTTGCCCTCGAGCCGAAAGAAGCCGAGGTGCCCGAAAAACCCGTCACGCTGCGACAGCATCGTCCGGTTGTTGAACCGCTTGTCGGACGCCTTCCACGTCCAGTCGTACCAGTAGGCGTGACTGTCGCTGAAATCCGTGTCGAGCTGGCTGGCCAGCAGGCCGGTGTGACCAGTCCAGTTGGTCCCGGTCACCGGGATCCGCACGCCGATCGACCGAAGGTGCTCGGTGATGGTGCGGTAGTACTCCCGGTGGACTTCGCTCATGAACGCGACCATGTTCGGCGAGGGCTTCGTGAAATCAACGGGGAGTACTGCTGTGCCAAGCCCCTGTTGCCGCGCCCACGCCACGTACCGCTCCTCCAGCCGTGTACGATACGGCTCCACCGTGCAGTGGTTGTGGAACAGGTCGCACTCGTTGACCACCTCCGTAAGCACGATTGCGGGCTCGTCCTTGTACGCCAGGCCGGTGTACGGGTTGACATGCGTCCAGAGCTGCTGATTGAACTCTTTCTGCAGCCGTATCAGCGTCGGATCGAAGCACACGTACGGCTTGGCAGCGTCCCAGAGCTGCTCCGCCGCCTCCACCCCGTCACCCGAGCGGAATCGCCGATAGGTCAGCATGTCGAGATACACGTACACACCGTGCATCTTGAGTTGCGCGATCAGGTAGTCGAGACAGTCGAGACTGCGGTTGTCGAGCGAGCCGGTGTCGCGAAGCCGCATGCCCTTGGCATACTGGAACAGGTTCGGTGTCGACCAGTCAGCGTCCATCTGGTGGAACCGCACCAGGTTCACACCGAACTGCGCCAGCCGCGCCGCGACCTTCTCGCTGTGTTCGTGCGAAGGGAAGCACTGGCCACTGTTGAAATTGGTGCCCCAGAACCGTGCCTCGGCCCCGTCGGCAAACACGAAGCGTCCCTGCCTTACCTCCAGGAAACCATGGCGGCCGGCCGGGCGCTCACGCTCAAACACGAACGACAGATCGATGGGCGCATGGTCCCAGGCAAGGGTGTAAGGGATGGTGCGGGGGGGGGGCGTGGCGGTCATCGGTTGCTCCTGTGCAGAGGCGGCGCTGCTCGTCCAGTCAAGGTACTCTCCGCCCCGGCACCTCGCCTCCCCCGCCCATTGCGATTGCGGGTGTTCTGTTGCTGTTGGCTATATTCAGTAAACAACAGCGTGCTGCACGGAGTCGCAGAGATGCAACAGCCGGATATGGTTACTCTCCCCGATATCACGTCGATCGGCCTTTCGATCTGGGATCCGGTCTGGGCCCTCGCCGACCACACGAGCCGTGCCAACGAACTGCTGCATGTGGTGAAGGGAACGGTCCGGGTGCATATCGGAGGACACTCGTACGAGGCACGGACCGGCGATACCCTGTTCGTGCCTGCCGGTGCGGTCCATCGTGACGAGTTCCCGATCCGCTCGCAGTTCGAGGCATTGCTGGTGGAGTTCACCTGGGACAACACGCGGGTTCTGCCAAGCGCGCGCGACAACGCACTGCTGAGCCAGCTGACGTCACGGCAGCGGCGTGAACTCTCGCGCAAGGTCCGCGAGTTGTACGAGGCGTTCCGCGGTGAGAGCGACCTGGCCGCCGAACACACCCGCGCGCTCCTGTACGCACTCCTCGTATCAGTGAAGACGCTGCTGGCGTCGCAGTCAGCCGGCAGCGGCCGCGGGGCTTGGCACACGCACGAGCGTCACGCCGAACTGCTGGCCCTGGCACGGCACTACGTCGCCGAGCATATCCACCAATCGATCGGCCTCGCCGACATCGCCGCGCACCTTGGCCTGAGCACGTATCACCTCTCTCATGTGTTCAGCCAGGCCAGCGGATTCTCGTTGTCGAGCTACATCATGCAGAAACGCATGGAGCGCGCGCGGGAGATGCTCATGGACCCGCGGATGCGCGTGTCGGAAGTGGCGTACGCGGTAGGCTACGCCGACCCCAACCACTTCGCCAAGAGCTACCGCCGCTACTTCGGTTCCTCGCCTTCCCAGAGCCGCGGCAGGGCCGGGGGGCCCCGGATCGGGTCGGGGGACACTCCCTGAACGATGTATCTTTGCGGCGGCCCGCGCACTTGTTCCCTGACCCAGGACCACCTCGCACGACATGCCTCGACTCTCGGACCTCCTGGCCGACAACGGCAGCAGCAAGCGGCTCAAAGCGATGGCTGGTGACGCTCGTCGCGGCAGACGCGGCAAGCCGGATCGCACGCGGCATGAACCCCGCCGTCCGCGCGGTCTCCCCGAGTTCGTCTCTCTCGACCTCGAAACAACCGGCCTGGACTTCCGCAGTGACCGGATGATCGAAATCGCGGCGGTGAGATACCGCGACGGCGCTGAGGTGGATTCGTACAGCACGCTGGTGAACCCCGGACGGGTGATTCCCGAGCAGGTGGTGCGTCTGACCGGCATAACCGATGCCGACGTGGCGCAGGCGCCGCCGCTGGCGCAGGTGTTCGACACGCTCCTGGCGGTCATGGGCACGGTACCGGTGTGCGGTCACCAGGTGGATTTCGATGTCTCGTTTGTCAATGAGGAACTCAAGCGCACCGGCCGCGAGCGTCTCGGCAACGACCGGCTCGACACGGCCGGTCTCTCGCGCCTTACCCTGAGCAACCTGCCGGCCTATTCGCTCAGCGCAGTCTGCCGCCACCTCGACGTCACGCTGACCACCGCACACCGCGCGCTGGACGATGCGCGCGCGGCGGGTCAGCTCGCCCTGAAGCTTCTCCCGCTGCTCCGCGAGATCGCGCCGGGCACCCGCCGGACGCTCGTGAACTTCGCCCCTCGTTCCCTGCTCCGTTCGCTGCTGCAGGAGTCGCTCGACCGGGACCGCGGACTCGCGGGAAGTCCGCCCCCGGAGGGCACGCCATGGGAACGGCTGAAAGCGCGTACCGAAGAGGTCGAGGTGGACGGGGAGGCGCTCGAGCGGGCGTTCGGGCCGGAGGGGCTGGGTCGGGTGATGCCGGGGTTTGCGGTGCGGGAACAGCAGCGTGACATGGCACGACTGGTGGCCGAGGCGGTCAACGAACGGCAACTGCTCGCGGTTGAGGCGGGGACGGGGACCGGCAAGTCCCTTGCCTACCTCGTACCAGTCTCGCTCGCCGCGCTCACCTCGGGCCGTCGCGTGCTCGTGTCCACCCACACCCGCAACCTCCAGGACCAGCTCGCAACCAAAGACCTCCCACTCATCAGCGCGCTTCTTGGGAAGGGGTTCCGCTTTTCGGTACTGAAGGGCCGCGGGAACTACCTCTGTCGCGTGCGCTACCGCCGCCTGCTTACCGGCGAGTTGGTGAACATGTCGCCACGCGAGCGCGAGGGCCTGCTGCCCATGATCCGCTGGGCCGAGGAAACACGCACCGGCGACATTGAGGAACAGCACCAGTTCAACCGCCGCTGGCACTCGCGTACCTGGGCGGCAATCGCGGCGGAGTCGGGCGGGTGTCTCGGGGTGCGATGCCCGCAGCACGAGCGGTGTTTCCTGCAGCGCGCGCGCCAGCGCGCACTCGGTGCGCACGTCGTGGTAATCAACCACGCGCTGTTCTTCTCCGACGTGTCGGCTGACTCCGCCCTGCTGGGCGGGACCGGTCCGGTGGTGTTCGATGAAGCGCATCACCTGGAAGAGTGTGGTCACCGCTGCCTGTGCACGGTGGTGGACACCAACCGTCTCTCGGTGTTCTTCGACCTGTGCACCGACCTGGTGGTCCGGCTGGAGAAGGAAGGGCTCGAAGAGCAGGGGCGACGCACGGCCGGCGAACTCAAACGCGAACTCCGCAGCCTCCGTCATGCAGGTGAAGACCTCCTTGCGGCGGTATCGCGCTGGGCTGCGGCGGCCGCGCCACCGGGACGCGAGCTGCGGATCGACCTCACACCCCATGTCCTTGAGAACTTCCCCGAAAC
>CAZJJT010000170.1:0-8512 GCA_964546395.1 uncultured Fibrobacterota bacterium | reverse complement strand
ACAACGTACACCAGTACCACCAGGCTCAGAATACACAGGATTCCCGCCCCCACCCGCGCCGCCATTTTCAGCCGCCGCACCTGGCCCGCCTGCGCCGCCGAGTAGTCGACACTCTCGACTCCCTCGAGGACCTCCAGCTCACGTTTCATGTGCTCCACCACCCCAATATCGTCCTGCCCCCCGCGGAGCGTGACTTCCAGCGATGCCGGCAGCGGGTTGTCGTCCACCATCTCCAGCATCTCACTCCCGTACATCCGCTGGAACCGCTCCCACGCCTCCCGCTTGTCAATGGTCACAACCGAGTCGACCTGCGGGAATTCGCGCACACGCCCTGCCAGCCCGCGCAGTGCGACGGGGTCGCTGCCCGCCTGCTCCGCCACGTAGACCACCATGTCGGCCTGCCGCGCAATCTGCTTCAGCCACGCGTCCACACTGAGATACCCCACCAGCGCCAGCGCCAGCACGAACAACGATACCGCTACGGTCACCACCGACACAAACGTCATCAGCTTTGCCTCGAGGAACCCCCGAAGCGCTTCGCGCAGGAAATACAGTGCCCGCCCCATGCTCAGTGCACCCTGATAAACTTCCTGTCAAGGATCTTCATGATGACCGCTTCGCGGTTCACGCCGCGCGCCGGGTCAAACGACACCATCCCCGCCACCCCTTTCCACCCGCGCACCTGGCGAAGCGACTCGGCGAGTCGCGCCGTCGAGAACGACCCGCCCAGCGAGTCTACCGCGCGGCAGACCAGCTCCGCCGCGTCATACCCCAGCGCCGAGACCCGGTCCGGCTCCATGCCGAACCGCGCCTTGTAGCGCGCAACAAACGTCACCCAGAGACTGTCGGTGCGCTCGGTTTCCGCCGTGGCGACAAACACGGCATTCTCCACGTACCGCTTCCCGTCGAGGATCGTCTTCGGCGAGTGCCACCCGGTCGTCCCGAGCATCTGGGTCTGGATCTTGTAGAAGTAGACCTGTGGCGCAATCATCACCACATCTTCACTCTCCGCCGGGATGAACAACCCGCCCACGGTCAGCGCCGAGTCGGCGAAGCACAAGCTGTCGGCCTTGCGCGAGCGCTCCGGGACCTTCTCCCCCTCCATCGCCATCAGGCTGTCACGCGCCGTGCGCAGCGCGAACAGCGTCCCGCGAAGTGAGAGGAACTGCTTGCGGAAGTCGTTGGCGCCCTCGTCGAAAAACTCCTCGGCGACTACGGTGCCGCCCAGGCGCTTCACTTCCTCCCGGAACGCCTCCGACAGCACGCGCCCGTACTCCGACATCGGTGTCATCATGGCGAACTCGGAGATGTTCAGATTGCGCATGGCGTACTCGGCAATCGAGCGGCCCAGCACACCGGTCGTGGCGTTCATCTGGAACACGTTCGGACCCAGTTCGGCGATACCGTCCTCGGTGGCGCTCGGCGAAAGCATCACCTGGTCACGCTCCATCAGCATCGCCGCTGCCACGGCCGCATTCTGGCTGAGCACGGGGCCGATCAGCACCGGGGCCTCGAAATCGTTGATAAGCTCCCAGGTCTTGTAGGCAGTCCGCACGCCGCTGCTGCGCGTGTCGGCTATCACGAGTTTCACCTGCGCGCCGCCGCGCGCGTTGTGCTCATCAATCGACAACTGCGCGCCCTGCAGGATTCGCTTGCCGATATCGGCATCGTAGCCCGAAAGCGGCGCCAGCAGACCCACCAGTACGTGTGAGCCGCGCTGCTCCGATGAGGCCAGGCCGATCTCCTGCACCAGGGGGGCGTAGCCTGAGGAGGGATACCGCTCGAGGAACTCCTGCGCCGCACGGCCCGCGCGCCCCAGCTGCCGTCGCGAGTAGTGCTTCTTCACCAGCGCGTACAGGAGTACCTCGCGCACGCTCTCGGGCAGGTCATCGCGGCGCAATTGCGAAGACAGCTCCCCCGCGCTGAGCGACTTCTCGCACAGGAGCAGCAGCGACAGGCGCGCCAGCGAGTCAAGCTCGGGACGAAGCCCGCCCGACACGGCCGACACAAACGCATCCAGCGCCTCCACGTAGTTCCCCGCACGTGCCCGCGCAATCCCTCCCAGGTAACGCATGCGCGGGAGAAACGCCGAAGAGGGGAATTTCTTCTCGTAGATCGCCAGCAGCCGCACGACGTACTCGTTGTCGCCGGTGCGTATCAGCGCCTCCGACAACAGCGGCACCATCTGTTCGGTAACCGGCTCCTTGCCCCCGGTCGACAGGAACTGCCGCAGTAGCTGCACGGTCGAGTCGTACTGCCCGTCCTCGTACAGCGCCCGGGCTCGCCGAATCGCTTCGGCGCCCTGCGGCGACTGTGCGGACACTCCCGCCACACACACCAGCAGCCCCGCCGCCCACAGCCATCCCCTCGCACCACGTCGCATGCACTCACTCCAGATGGTAGCAGCCGAAGTCCACGGTATCCAGCGAAGCGATATGACGGCGGAGCAGTTCTGCCGGGCTGCTCGCCTTCGCCCCCTGCCGTTTCTCCAGAACATCCTCGAACACCAGCACCGGCGCGTCGCAGCGCAGCGCCAGTACGATTCCGTGGCTCGGCACACAGTCGATCAGCACCAGGCCGCGCGCGCCACGTACGTGCAGCCTGGCAAGAAGCCCTTCGCTCTCACTGCCTTCAGCAATCACCACCCGCTCAAGGCTGCCCCCCAGCGATTCCAGCACCAGCCGTGACAGGTCTATCGCCATCGGCTTCTCCACCGTGACCCCCAGCGTGGTCATCGCCAGCGCGCTTGCCTCGAACGGCCCGATGGGCACCGCCAGGCTCCGCTGTCCGCCGGTCTCTTTCAATAGTAATATGGGTGTGTTCCGCGATGGGTCCACACCGAACGACACCACATCCATCGGTACCAGCACTGATCTCTCCCGGCATGATAAGCGCCACAGGCAACACGCGGAAACAATGTAAAATACACTGATGGTTCCGCCGGGGGACGAGACCGTGCCGGACCGGTGCACAGACGATTATTTTCGATTGTTTCTGTGCGGACCACACCACTACGGGCCCGATGGGCCGGCCGGAGCACATGTCACGACGTTCACACACGGTGATTGCGGCCCTCGTGCGCCGGCGCATTCCCGTTCTCGTTCTGATCGCGCTGATCACCGCCGTCTTCGGCTACTTCCTCACCACGGTCAGTGTCAACAACGACCCTCGGACGTCGATTCCGCCCGACCTCAAAGAGATGGCGGACTACAACCGCCTCCAGGAGATATTCAACACGCCGCGCACTGTCCTCGTGGTGGCTGAGTTCGAGCAGATGTCGCTGCGGGAGAAGGTAGACTCGCTGGCCAGTTGGGCGGCGCAGTTCGAAGCGCTCGAGGGAGTCGCCAGTGTCATCCACCTCGGCGCGATAAAGGTGCCCGTGCGGGGCGGCCTGCTCGGCCTCTCCAGCGACTACATCGTACCCCGCAAGGGTGAGCCGACCGACCAGGATATCCGTGAACGCATCGCCGAGTACCATGAGTTCTCGTCAGCCTTCGTGTCGGCCGATGAGCAGGCGATGGGAATGCTGATCAATATCGACGAGAACCGCAACCAGGCCCGCGCCGCCACCAATCTCACCGAACTGCAGGCCCGTATCAACACGCACGGCAAAGCCCGCCTGTTCATGACCGGCGCGCCCCTGTACGCCCACGATATCGACATGGCCATGCGCCGTGACTTCAGAGTGCTTCTGCCGCTGTGCCTCCTGATCGTGTTCGCCCTGCTGCTCTGGGTGTTCGGCCGGTTGTACTACGTGGTCGCTTCCCTCGCAATCATCGCAGTCGCCCTGATCTGGACATTCGGCCTGATGGGGATTACGGGGATCGAGTTCTCGGTGGTCACCGCCATGATACCGGTAATACTGTTCCCCATCGGCGTGGCCAGTGCCATACACGTGTTCAAGACGTACACGCGCACCCGCCAGCACTCAGCCGGGATGCTGCGGATCGAAGCGATCCAGGTGACGTTCTCCGAACTGCTCAACCCCATCTTCCTTTCTGCGATCACCACGTTCTTCGGATTCATATCGTTCGCGTTCTCAAAGACGCTTTGGACCCGCAACTTCGGCATTTTCACCAGTATCGGGGTGGCCCTGGCGCTCCTGCTCAGCATCGTACTCCTGCCGATTGTCCTGCACTACGACCGCCGCGAGCACGTGCGCGCCGGTTGGACCCTGCCTGCACGGCTGGGTGGACCCGAGTGGCTCTGGGACAGGTTCCAGCGGTTCACCGCAGGTTCATACTGGTGGGTGGTGGTGGCCGTCGTGATAGCCGGCGCCAGTACCGTCGGGTACTTCCTGGTGCACGTGGAAGGCAATCCGATAGGGATGTTCTCCAAGCACAGCGAGATTGTCCAGACCGACAGTCGAATCGCCAAGCACCTTGGCGGGACCCGGTTCATGTCGGTGGTGCTGTCGCGCGATGACGGCCCGATAGGGTCGCTGGAACACTGGGAGGACGTGGCCCGTATCTCTTCGTGGCTCGACAGCAACAGCATGGTCAGCTCGTCAACGTCCCTGCTGCCCCTGCTCCACCGCGTCAGCCGCATGCTCAGCGACACCTCGCTGTCGGAGCCCGCGCTCAACATGCTGCTTGGCGGACGGGGGATGCTCGGCAGGAGTTTCGGACGCTACATCGACGCCTGGGTGACGCCCGACCGGCAGTACACCAAGATCACGCTGCTGTGCCGCAACGAAACCGGCACGAAGTTCATCAGGATGGCCCGCGAACTGCAGCGCGATATCCCGCGGCGCTACCCCGGATGGCAGGCGCTGGTGGTTGGACCACCGGTGCTCAACGACGCCATGACGTACCTGCTGATCCACACACAGGTCTCCTCGGTGCTCAGCACCTTCGTGCTCGTGTTCGCGGTCCTCTGCCTGCTGTTCCGTTCGTGGCGCATCGGCGCGGTCTCCGTGGTGCCTATCATCTTCTCCACCGGGTTCGTGTACGCCCTCATGGGGTTCTTCGGCGTGGCAATCAACTCGGTCACCATCATCACGGTCAACACCTGTATCGGCATCGGTATCGACTACGCGATCCATTTCACCGCCGGTTACTTGTATGTTCGTGGAGGATATGCGGGGCGCGTGCCGGCACTGATGGACACGGTGCGGTCGAAAGGTGCGGTCATCGTGTTCAACACCATGGTGGTGGGGGTCGGGTTCCTTGTGCTGACGTTTTCGACGTTCCCGCCGATCCGGCATTTCGGGGTGTTCGTGTTTGTATCGATGCTCGCAAGCTGCCTGTTCGCGCTCCTGTTCCTGCCGGCACTTTTCGCCCGGTTCGAAGCCTCACCGAAGGTCGGGCGACACGCCGCGCCGCAGAGGCACGGAGACACAGAGGAAACGTAGGATGCCGATCGCCTCACTCACCAGCCACCTGCCAGGGAGACATCCCATGTACTGCCGCGCGCTGCTGCTGACTGCCGCACTCCTCCTCCTGGCGGGGAACGCCCCGGGAGCGGAGAAGAGTCTCACGGGGACGTGGTGCCTCGAGGAAGAGGAGTTGATGATCACGTTCACCGGCAAGGACTCGGTGCGGGTGCACAGCGTGGCCGAGGACGGGGTGAACGGGACTGGCAGTTTTCGCAGGCAGGACACGATGTTTGTCGCGACAATCGCGGCGGACTCGCTCGAAGTCAAGATGGGGTACCGCTACTCGTGGAACAGTGACTCGCTGATTACGGCGCGCACGCTGTTCATGACTGTCAACGGTGACTCGATCAACGTGACTGGTGAAGACGTGCAGATGAAGCGGTGCGCGGCGCCCGAAGAGAAGAAGGCGGCGCCGGCGACCGACACGGGCAGAAAGTCCCGCAAGTAACGGAGCGTGCGATGAATGCGATAGTGACCGGAGGCTCGCGCGGGCTTGGGCGCGCGATTGTGGAACGGCTCTGCGCGGACGGGTGGAACGTGGCGTTCAGTTTCCTTGCCAACCAGCAGGCCGCGGATGAACTGGTGGCCGCAACGGCGCGCGGGCCGGGCACGGCGGTGGGCATTCGCGCGGACGTTGCCGACAACGCGCAGGCACTTGCACTCGTGGAGCAGGTGAAGAAGGAACTGGGCGACATCGACCTGCTGGTCAACAACGCCGGTATCACGCGCGACAAGAGCCTGTTCATCATGGGCAAGGAAGACTGGGATGCGGTGATCAACACCAATCTTACCGGCTGTTTCAATGTCACCCGCCCGGTCATCGCGTACTTCATGAAAAACAAGAAGGGCTGCGTCATCAACATGACCTCGGTGAGCGGCTCGGTCGGCATGCCGGGACAAACCAACTACTGCGCCTCCAAGGCCGGCATCATCGGGTTCACGCGCGCGCTGGCCAAGGAAGTGGGCAAGCTGAAGATCCCGGTGAACTGTGTCGCCCCGGGCTTCATCGATACCGACATGACCGCCAAGCTCGGCGAGAAACACATTGAGGAAATCAAGAAGATGATCCCGATGCAGCGGCTGGGTGCGCCGGCGGAAGTGGCTGATCTTGTCGCGTTCCTGGCATCCGACAAGGCACGCTATATCACAGGCCAGGTGTTCACCATAGACGGTGGGCTGACGTGTTGAGTCGTTGAGCCGTTGAGTCGATGAGTCGATCCGTTGGTGAGCTGGTGAGGCGGCAGCGGCAACACCGGGCGAACGTCGTTGCTCCTCATCACAGGTTCGCATATTCCGCACGGGGGTATAGGGGGCGGCGCCCCCTCCAAAAAATCTCTCTTCTGGAGCATATGGCCATGTTTGATATCGACGAAATCATGCGCAATGTCCCGCACCGCTACCCGTTCCTCCTCATCGACCGGGTGCTCGAATTCGAGAAGGACACGCGTGTCACCACACTGAAGAACGTGACGATCAACGAGGCCCAGTTCCAGGGGCACTTCCCCACCCGCCCCATCTTCCCCGGCGTGCTCATCATCGAGAACATGGCGCAGTCGGGCTGTTTCCTGCTCATCAAATCGGCAGGCGATATCGATGCGAACGCGGTGTACTACCTGGGCCGCGTGGGCAAGATGGCGTTCAAGAAGCCGGTCCGCCCCGGGGACCAGCTGATCACCAAGGTGACGGTTGTCAAGAAGATGGCAGGCATGGCGATGGTGTCGTGCGAGTCATTCGTGGACAACGAACTGGTGGCCAGCGGCGAGATGATGTTCGCCAAGGGCCAATAGCCGTATCGGCTGCTGCCTTTGGGTTGCCCGAGGCCGGGTACCCGGTGGGCGAATGATGTGGTCTGCACGGTTTGGGTTGACCGGGACCCACGGGTGAGCGCTGCAGGCCTCCTACCTCTTCAGCAACGTACCGGAAACAAGGACCCCGTCGGCCAGCTCGTGTGCAGCGCCACGCACCAGACGGCCGCGGATATCGTAGAGCCTGCTGGAAGCCGAGGTTGCCGGGGCGACGGTCGTGCGGGCCGAATGGCGCGGCGTATTCTCAACCGCGGCGCACTGCGCCCAGGGACAGTCCCAGTCGGCCGGAGCAACGAACGTGTCGCCGGCAGCCACCACGATCACCTTCACGTGAAACCTGATGGGCACGTGCTGGTCGATATCGGTTCCCGTGTAGCACGCTGCTCCGCAGGCACTGGTCATCAGAAGCGGCGCCGCACACTCCCCGTCCTTGTGCATCAGGTAGATGCGCTGGAACTGCCGGGTGTAGTCCAGCGGCGCTTTCTTCCACCAGGCCGACGGCACCCCCCAGTTGTAGTAGTAGACACCGGGTGAAGTGTAGGTGTAGCACTGCGAACAACTCTCCAGGGCATAGTTGTCCTGCCACATGCAGAGCTGCACTGCTACCGTTTTGGTGCTGGGCTTGCTCAGTACGTGATAGCGGGCCAGGACACGCCCGTTGACATAGTCCACCGGCGAGGTCCAGTTGGTGGGGCCCAGCTGCGGCGGCTCATCGTAGGAGTTCTTGGTCCAGGTGATCGTGTCATCGACGAACACGAACTGACGAGCGTGTACCGCGGTACATGGCACAAGCAGTGCGAGCAGCAGACACATGCGGTGGCAATCATCCATATCGCTCCTCCTCCCGATCATCGCCAAATGTACCTGCACTGTCATCGATCACGCCCCCACATCTGCGTGTCTTTGGTTGCCCAATAGGTGCAGATGGTTCCCTCTCGCCCTTGTGTGGTAGGGCCTGGCCCCAGTATATTGGCACGCATGCGGCCGAGTACGGCCAGGCGAAGCGAACCACCAGCCTTGAGGAGACCCACATGAAGGTCTTTATCTGTACGGTGTGCGGCCACATCGAGTTCGGCACGGCCCCTGAGCGGTGTCCAGTGTGCTGGGCGAAGAAGTTCGAGCAGAACGACAAGGTATTCGAGGAGTCGGCCGAGAAGAGCAAAGAGGCGGCAGTCAAGCACATTCCGGCAATCACCGTGAACAAGACCTGCGGGCTCATCCCTGAGAACGCCTGCGTGGACGTCATCGTGCGGATAGGTGCAACACTGCACCCCATGGAGGAGAAGCACTACATCACGTTTGCGGACTGTTATGTGGACGAGCGCTACGT
>CAZJJT010000169.1:0-8579 GCA_964546395.1 uncultured Fibrobacterota bacterium | reverse complement strand
ACTTCTCAGCCGAAGTGGGCGGGCTGGTGAGCCCCGGTTCGACAGTGATACAGGTGCAGAACGGCGTGGCAAACACCACGCTGGGCCAGGTACACACGTCTACCCCTCCCGCCTGGCTGAACGTCACCGTCGGGGGCAACGGCAACAACCAGACTATCACCAACTCGGTGGCACTCTCGCAGATTCCCGCACCAGGGACGTACACCACCGAGATGGTGGTAACGGCGGAGGGAAGGGCAGATACGGCGCGCTACATTGCCACGTTCCTCTACACCGACCCGCAACCACCTCCAGTGGTAGTGTACACCCCTGCTCACGGCGCTGTGTACGACATCGGCGACACCCTCGACGTCTCGTGGAACGCCGACTGCGCCGAGGTACCCGGCGTGAAGGTGGAGTTGAGCATCAACGGCGGCGAGTCGTGGACCATCATCGAGGTGTCCGGGTCTCTGCCGTGCGGCCAGTCGCAGTGGACATGGGCCATCCCCGACAGCATCATGGATACCGAACTCGGGTACCGGGTCCCCATTGCCTCTGCCAACTGTGTCGTGAAAGTGGCCAACTACAATGGGGCCGGCGAGGGCGAGTCGGGCGTGTTCACCATAGCTGGCCAGAATGCGGTACGCAGCCCACTGCAGCGACGGGTCAGCACGGCCCACGGGCTGGTCGGGCGGGGCGGTGGGAGCTGGCTGGTGGCGGCGCCCGACGGCATTCCCGCCCGGGTGAGGATACTGGCCACGGATGGGTCGGTGGTGTATGAACGGCGCCTGAAGGGCGGCGAGACCATTTCGCCGCGGCTGGCAGGGGGAAGCTACGTCTACGAGATGACAACCGGCGCAGAGCACGTGTCCGGGACCCTCCGGATCCGCTGAGCGTCAGTCTGCCTGGGGAGGCCCTCAGAGCACGCGGAACCGCCGGCTTCTCTCAACCCCACACTCGCGCCACACAAGGAGCCAGAGGCCCGCACGGAGCCCCTGAGCACGCCAGGAGCCGCCGGAGCGAGTCAGACGACACACTACCCTCCCCCGGGTGTCCACCACCACAGGCCGCTCTGCAGGCGTGTCTCCATCCATGAACTCGACCTCCGAACCCCGTACCAGCAGCACGGGCCCGGGTACGCGGCCCTGCGACACCACCCGGGCCGCCCCGCTCCGCACAATCGAGAACGCCTCCGAGTACACCGCACCGGTACCTCCCAGGTACGGAGCCACCTTGAGCACCGCCGTGGTCGTCGCCGTGTCGGGAAGGGAGATCGGCAGATGCCCCCAGCCCGGCTGGCCCTCGTCAGCAGTCCACATGCCGTTGCCGTACGTCTCACCGCCATCCAGCGACAACTCCACCACCACCTGGCTCAGGTTGGCGACCTCGAAATCCACGTACTGCACGCTCCCCGCCACCCACTCCTCACCGCCGGCGGGACTCCGCAGCACAATCGCCCCCATCGCCAGCGGCACCCGGAACAGTGAGCCCGAGGGCGTGACATGCTTCGAGCCGCCAGTCCGCCGCCACTGGAGAATCAGCCCTGCCTCTCCGTCTGCCTCGACATGCTCCACCCGGAACCGGTGACACCCGGTCAGCAGTCCGATAGTCCCCGAGTCCTCGCGCATCACGTGGGGCCCGCCGTTGTCCACCACGCGCGTGTCCCCGACGTACAGCGCGGCGCCCTCATCCGAGTTCACGTAGAACGTGTAGTCGTCGTCACGATCCACGCAGACGTACCCGCTGAACACGGAACCGACACTGTCGCGGCGCCCCGAACCGGCAAACTCCCACGAGGCAGGCGGGAAGAAGATGCTGTCTACCGAATCCGCCTTCACCGGCGACATCGTGGCGAACACCGGGAGCGAGTCCGGGATCGCCAGTGCGTAGTAGAGGACGTTCAGACCCGGCACAAGGCCACTGACAACATCAGGCTGACGCATCCCTGTAATTAATAGTTTCACAATCAGTTGCACCGGTGAGTTCGAGGCGTCTGTGCAGGAAATACGGAGCGTGTCCGTGTACTCGCCGGGCACCAGCGTACCTGCCGATACCGACAAGCCGAGGGTCTGCATCTCCCCGCTGCCTCCCTGCTGCACGCTCAGCCACGCGGGGGCCCCGCTGACACTCACCGGCCCGAGCGCGAGCATCCCGCCGTTGGCAACCCGGACCTCCTGCGGAGGCGGAACGGTCCCACCGGCTACCACCGAGAACCGCACCAGCGAAGGGGCCACGAGCAGCACGGCAGCGCCCTGATCCACCGCGGACGTGTGCAGTGAGGGGTTCGCATCCTCGACTGTCTCGAACGTGAGCCGCACCGCGTGGGCGTCACGGTCCCAGTCGGCGAGGTCCCACACATAGACCTCACGGTTGCCGCTGAGGGATCCGCCGACCCAGAGCACACCACCCGTAAGCCATTGTCCATCCTGGCATACGCGGTGCCCGTGGATGTAGTACTGGAGAGCAGTAGTCAGTCCGCAGAACTGCGCTGAGAGCCCCACCATCCCCAGTGACGCATCGAACGGGGCGTTCAGCACGGGCCGTGTTGAGGTGCGGGCCGTGGTGGTCAGGTAGCTCCCGTCGGGCGCCCAGCCCGGGCTGCAGTCACCGCGATCCATCTGGGCATTGAACAGGTACCGGGGCTGTTCGGTATCGATAATGTAGGTGTTGTGGCTGTCCTCGATCGTGAAACCCAGGAGGTAGCGGCCGGCGGGGTGAAGCTCGGCAGACTGCATCAGCACGTACCCATTGTAGCCCGGGTCGCGCGAGTCGTGTATCGTGGCTGTGTCGCCCGTAGCAACTGTGTACTTCACGACACGGTACCCGGCGGGTTCGTTGAGCCCGGAGTGCTGGACAACCGCAGTCACTGCACGACCGGAGTCACACCAGTCGGCCGTGTGGGCGCCCGCCAGCAGGAGGCGCTCCTCGGCGAAATCCGCGCTTCGCAGGTAGAGGTCCCACGTGACCCCGCGGGTGCGCTGGCACACAAACCACTTCCCATCGGGCGACCACCGCGGGCGGTCCTCCTGGACTCCCTCGGGGGTGAGGCGCTGCGGGAACCACGGCAGCAGCCGCGAGTGCATGATCTTTCCGCCGCAAGCCCAGAGCAGTCGTGCGCCCGGCAGGCGCCCGCCGAGCGATTCACGTGCTGCCTGCTCCGCGGGCGTGGGAGTGAGTGGTTCGGCGGAGAGCAAGGTCGCGAGGGAGGCAGCGGCCAACAAGGAGTACTGGGCACACCGGGGCAGTACGCGGCAGCGTTCCAGTTGTGAGGGCATCAGGAAGCAATATAGCCGCCTCGGCCCGGCCGTGTCAAAGGGCGCCAGACCCCAACCCCGTACTATCTCGACCGCTTCCACATCACCGGTTCGTTACCTTCCGCACGGGGTCTTAGGGGCGGAGCCCCTACCCCACCAGCCATGTGTCTCACCGGAACTTGTCGATTGCCTCCTCAACCGCCGCAACGTCCTCAGGCTCCCAGGCATCCACCATCAGGTACATCCCCTTCGGCCCCACCGCGTCGAGCAGCGGCTCGACCTCCGCGGGCCGGATACCGATCGCCTGCACCGACTTGCCCGCCTCGAGTATCCTGCGGTACATCGGATACCAGTGCGCGTCGCCCCCCGGGGGAACCTGCGGGTCGGGGGTCCACTCGATCGCGTCGAGCGCCTCGATACCCAGAAGCAGGTCGAGGTGCTGGATGCACTGGTGCCCATCAAGGTGGAACATCGAGCAGTCGAGCCACTCGCACTGCGCACTGAGCGCCGGCACAACAAACCGCGCGAACATCTCCGGCGAAAACATCGCCGAGGCGTCACACTGCACCTTCGCCACTTTGCCCGGTCCCCAGAGCCTGAACGCTTCAAAGCACGAGGAGCCATCCGGCAACCGGATAATCTCGTACAGGCGCTCGTACGACCGGAACCACACCTCGTTGATTTCCCACATCTTACGTTCAACCCATTCAGGTCGCTCGATAAGGTCGAACAACAGCAACTGCGGGTCGCGCAACGCGGCCAGGATATCGATATTCTCGATGAGGTCGGGGCAGCCGACCAGGTACTTGCCTCGCCCGAGCGCCATGCAGGCAGCCAGCGTCTCCTCATGCATGCGCTGCCAGATGTTGGTGGGGTCGAACCTCAGCGGCGGATAGCTCTCCGGGTCGTTCGGGTCCATGCAAGGCTTGTACCAGACCGTCTCGTTGGAGAACCCCGGTTCGCTGCCCAGCAGCAGCGCCAGTGACCCCGGCCCTATCATCGTGTCGGGTACCGGCAGCGTGTCGAGCGGGTAGTCACTCCAGGCCAGGCCGTGATGGTTGCTCTTCGCACGGAACTCGGGGTGCGTATGGTAGAACTCCACCGAGGGTGACGAGCCGACGTCCTCGACCGGCTCGCGGGGTGTGCCGCGCTTCACTCTGCCCCACTGCCCCACCACCAGGCCCTCGTGGTGCCACCAGTCGACGAAGTGCTGACGGGTCGAGGCCCAGTCCTCTTTCCACGTGACTTCGCTTCCGCAAGGAGCCACAGCGTCTGGTAGGGGCTTGGCGCCCCTAGAACCCAGCTCGGTAGGTAACGTCATCGTAGCACAGCCCCCCTGTCCCATGTTGGCTCCCATGCCTGGCCCCCCACACTTGGGGGGCGGTACTGGTCTCGGTATCACCTATTCATGCCACATGAAATATGTCACATTCCTATTGTTATCGCCTTGACATTCCCGCCCGAAGGTAGCATAATAGTGCCATGCAGAGGCACCAGTACCGGATGCGGGATTACGCCGGGGCCGAGACGTTTCCGTTCCACATGGGGCCGGCGGTGGTAGACGGACGGTTTGAGGAACACGCACACGACTTCGTCGAACTGGTCGTGGTTTCGGCCGGCACCGGGCTCCATGTGATCAACGGGAGATCCTACGAGGTGGGGGCTGGTGATGTGTGCGTGTTCAACCTGGGGGCCACACATGGGTTCGAGCAGGCGCGTACGCTCCGGATGACCAACATCATGTGCTCGCCGGGAATGCTGTCGGATGTCGGTCAGGACACGCGCAGCCTGCCGGGGTTCCAGGCGCTGTTCGTGATAAGCCCTTCGGGCGAGGGTGACTACCGCTGCATGATGAGGGTCGATGCACCGCGGCTGGTAGCGGCGCAGGCGCTGATCGCCCGGATGAGCCATGAGTTCACCCGGAAGGACCCCGGCTACCAGACCGCGCTCCGTTCGCTGCTCACACAGTTGGTCGTGTACCTCTCGCGGCAGTACTCGGGCCAGGGCGTGACGGTCTCGGGACCTGCCACTGCACTTCGCCTCGCAGACACAGTCAGCTACATGTCTTCCTCGTATCGCGAGCCGCTCACGGTAACGCAACTTGCTGATATGGCTTGTCTTTCAAGGAGACACTTCCTGCGACAGTTCAAGCAGGTCTACGGCACTACGCCGCTGCAGTACCTGCTGGGCTTGCGCCTCCGCCATGCCGCTGACCTGCTGCGGTCGACCTCGCTTCCGGTCACCCGCGTGGCGTTCGAGAGCGGCTTTGCGGACAGCAACTATTTCACGCGACAGTTCTCGGCGCGGTACGGGGTGTCGCCCAGAACGTGGCGCGAGAAGAGGTAGAGAAGCAGGCCCTCACGTCACGGAGGCGCAGAGGCACGGGGAGAGCAAGCAGACAATCGGGCCTCAGAATCCCCTGTACTTCACGGGGTCTTCGTGCTTCTCGGGATCCTCCACATGACAGCAGCGATCCCAGAGATACAGCACGGTGAGACAGGAAGCGAACAGGAGTGTCGGTATCTACCGCTCTGCCCGCACCCGCACACCCTGCTCCCCCACCGCCAGACCCGATACGCCACCCGCGGGAACCACTCTTCCAGTTGCATCCACCAGCCCGGGTGCAGGCATGTTCCGTTGGGCCGCGCTCACAGCTGAACGCACCGGCTGCGGCGCTGCCTGGACGGTCCCGCCCGTGTTGCGCAACGCAAACCCCGCAAACCACGCCGAGCCGAACATTGAGCCGTAGGTCACGTACACCCGGAAATACCGGGCAGAGACCGGGGTGACCGCGCGTGAGGTCCACGGGTCGATATTGCCCGCAACCGGGTCGACATCGGTCCAGGTCGACCCGTTGTCGCTGCGCTGCAGAACAAAGTCACGGGTGATCCGCGAGGGCTGCTGGTTCCAGGCATGCACGATTTCCCAGCGGTCAACGGTCGTGGGCTGGGCGAACGTGACCTGAAACCACTTCTCGCCGGAGTTGAGACTCACCCAGGCGGAGAACGGGTTGTTGTCGACCGCGTACTGGTCGGCATATTCGATCATGCTCGCGCCTGAAGAACTCACCGTGCCCCCCGGCACGAGGTCCGGCGCCACGGCGTACTCAGTGCGCAGCTGCGCCGCCACCAACCGCGCTATCTCCCACGCACCGGCCTCGCTCGGGTGGAACCCATCGGGAAACAACTCGCTGCGGCTGACGAACGGCGTGTGCAGATCGACGACTGGTATGCCCCTCATCTGCGCCGCCTGCTGGATCGCCGGTATCACCCCACTTTCGATGACATCACCCCGGATCCCCCCGGTGTTTGCCCAGGCCGGGGTCGGCAGACAGGCGCGCACACGCACGCCCGGGCACAACGCGCGCAGCGTATCCACCAGGCGGCAGTAGTCGCCCGCGAACTCCCCGCTGTGCGTGGTCCACGTCTCCACTTTCGAATCATTGGTCCCGAGCATCACATACACAATATCCGGCCCGAACGTCACCACCGTGTCGAGCATGCCGCTGGCAATCCAGGGGTTCTCGCCGTTGTAACACAGGGTAGTTGCCCCGACACCCGCGTTCTGCACTTCGAACACCCCGCCGATATCCCACTGAAGGAATGTCGGGTACGGCCCGGCGGTGATACTGTTGCCCAGGCAGGTCACTTTTACCGCGCCGCTGCACGCCGCTGCCGCGGCGCACACGAAGACAGCAACTCTGCATCCGTCCGTCATCTTCTCCCCCTCTGTGTCTCTGTGGCAGACTGCCGTCTGTGCACAGTGTTCACACAATCCAGGCCGAACTCTTCACCAGGTCGATGTGGGCGAAGAAGCGCTCCCACGATTCCAGGTAGAGCTCTTCGAGCCGCTCCGCCGCCATGAGGGCCGGCCGGAACATCACGTGCGCGCCGTTGTACTTCGACCAGTCCTGGTCGAGAATGCGCCCTTCGCGCGTGAGCTGCCGAAACATCCGCGTGTTGGGATACGGCGTGTACACGTTGAACTCCGCGCACTCCATCGCGGCTTCGCCGACAAACCGCATGGTGTGATTCACAATCTGCTCGTCGTGGGTATCGTGACCGAACCAGAACGCGCCGTAGACGGTTACTCCCGCCCGCTGCAGCACGCGAACGGTTTCCAGCATGCGTGTGTAGCCCTCGGTGCCGGGCTCAGTAAGCGCCTTGTTGGAGATCGGGTCGAGAAGAAATGTCATGTACACGACCGACAGGCCGCCCTCAACCAGTGTGGCCAGGAATGCCGGGTCGGTATTGATCACCGGTGGGGTCGACACGAACACTTTCTTGCGGTACGGCTTCAGCACCTTGAAAAACTCCGTGGCAAACGCCACACAGTCGGGCTGCACGAAGAACGCCGAGTCATCCGCCAGGTAGAACATCTCGTAGCGGAGCGTGTCCAGCTCCTTGCGGATCTGGTCCATGGGGCGGTACCGGATGGTTCGGCCGAAATTGCCGGGCACCACGCAGGTCGGGCAGTTGTAGAAACAGCCGCGACAGAGCTGGACCATGTCCGAGTGCCAGTCGTACTTCCTGTTGTCGTAGTAGATGTCGCGCCGCGGGACCGGCACGGCCGCCAGGTCGGGGATCAGCCCGCCGACGTACCTCTCCTTGAGTTGCCCCTTCCCGGCATCCTCGAGCAGCTGCACCCACGTGTGTTCTGCTTCACCGATATGCACCGAGTCAGCGTGTTTCCGGGCCTCTTCCGGAAGCGCGGTCGGGAACATGCCGCCCACGGCCACGCGTACCCCCCGGCGCCGGAACTCATCGCCTATCTCGAACGCCCGCGAGGCCTGCGGCGTGAAATAGCTGATTGCCACCAGGTCCCATCCGCCCTCGTAGTCTATGGGCTCGTCGAGGTTGTCGTTAACAAAGGTGAACGAGTGTTTCTCGGGCGTGAGTGCCGCCAGGATCGGGATGCCCAGCGAGGGCGGCGCGGAGTAGCTGCCGATGAGATAGTCGCGGTACTTCGACATCATCAGCGGATGCTGCGAGAAAAACTTGCTGAACTTGGGATAGATGAAGAGAATCTTCACGCGGTGATGCCTTCTCTGGTGTTAAGGTGTTGAGTCGCTGGACTGAGCCGTGTCAGTTCTGCTTTTCAGGGGCTCCTGTGGTTCCCCCCAAGTGTGGGGGGACAGTGAAGCAGGCCACACAGTGCAGGGGGGTTGCGCTACAATCACGTTACCTTCCGAGCTGGGTTTTAGGGGCGCCCAGCCCCTACCGTAGTTTGCGAATCCTCACTTCCGTCCCGCTCTTCCTCGCCTCAATCTCTTTCACCAACTCCTGCGGGTCGGTGTCGCCATAGTGGTACGGGTATACGATCGAAGGGTTGAACATATCGCACGCC
>CAZJJT010000168.1:0-8595 GCA_964546395.1 uncultured Fibrobacterota bacterium | reverse complement strand
GGAGCATGCGCCACGCGATCGTGTCGATGTTGAAATCGTAGCTTGTGATGCCTGAGAGGAACGCGGGAAACGTGTTGTCGAATCCCACGACCGAAATGTCCTGCGGCACACTGACATCCCTGGTCTTGAGTACTTCTCTGACCGACAGCGCAATCTCGTCGTTTGCGCACACGAGTACCGTGGTTTGCCCGTCACCAAGCACCGAGCCCAGGATGGGAGCCGCCAACGCCATCAAGCCAACCGAATTCTCCCACGCGTTCAGCACGCGTTGGAATGTCCAATAGAAGTTGCTCCGCAAATCGGACAAGTCGGTGTCGGCACCAAGCAGCGAGTCGGGCACGACGGTATCGGCGAGTGTGTCGAAGAACTTCTCGCCGGCAACCTCGGGGGATCGCAGTGGGTCAGGCTGCGGACCAAGGAGATGGGCCCTCACGGTCCCGCCACTGTCATGGGCCTGCATGGCTGCCCGAAGCCCCTCGAGCCTCGCATCCGACCACACGCTCTGTGCGAGGCCGATGTACGCAACGGTGCGGTGCCCGTACTCAGCGATAGTCCTTCCCATGTGCTCGCCCGCCATGCTGGAGGTCGCCAGGGTGAAGACACGCGTGTGTCGCATACGACGCATCGAGGCATCCGTTCTGCAGTAGTCCGTCTCATCGTGCACGGCAACTGGCAGGCCCGTGGCTGCGAGGCTGGCCATGATACGGTCGATTGTATCGAACCGCAGTCCTCGGGTGAACACGATGAACCCCAGCGTGCGGTTGAGCTCCGCCTCGGTAAACGACAGAGGTGCGCCGCGCGGAGAGACCTGGGCACCTCCCTGGTTGGTATAGTACTCCATCCTCAGACGGAGGCCCGCCCGGGCGCACGCCGACTCCACCGCCTGAAGGGCCTCGCTGTGCCGCGGACTGGCAAACGTGACCACATTCGCGGAAGTGCCGATGGCTATCGCAACGACAGTGCTGCGACTGCCACTGCCACGGATGCCGGGAACAAGGTAGTGTCGCCTGTCCTGCTCCAGAGCCCCCTTCGAGGCCAGCCACCCGAGTGACTTCCGCAACGTCGCCTCGCACACCCGGTACCGTCGGCACAGCTCCTTTGAGGACGGCAGCGGCCCACCCCGCCTGTAGACACCACCGCGGATGTCGTCCACTATGGCGTGCGCGGCCTTCTGCCACTTGACCAGCCGCCTCCCAGGCGGTGTCTGTGCCACAGCCCCTGCCACAAAGATGCCGCTGCCTCGTCGTGTCTGAAGCACACCCCGTGCCACCATGTTGCGTATGGCCGCCTGCATAGTGACATTCGAGACCCCAGCCTGAAACGACAGCTCCAGCAGTGGGGGCAACTTGTGTTCGCCCCGCACCGTGAGTCGGCCCACAAGCTCCTCGAGGAATGCCACGCCACGCTGGACTTTGTTCATCGGATTCGGGCTCTCATGTCAGGGACCGGGCCAGGGCCAGTTCGCCGCATTTCATCATACTATCATCATTAATATCATATATGCCACACAAGCAACAGGAAGACCCACGTCAGCGCGATACATTCCAGGGAGGTAGAAGCCGGAAACCACACACCGGGGGGTGTTATGACCATACGTGCGTTCCCAACCGCTCTTCTCTGTCTGTTAGCGTTCCTGCAGCCGTCGTTTGCAGTCAAAGGTACCGCCATCATGACCCTTATGGAGCAGGACCTCTACTTCGTCGACATCGAGACCGGGGACTACCGTCTGGCAGTTGCGATCTCAAGTGTCCCCGAGGTCTCCGGCGGCTTTCACTTTCCGTACTTCTCTCCCGATGGGCGTTCAATCAGTTTCTGGAACGACAACGCATTCTGGGTGATGAACAACGATGGTTCAGGAGTCAAGAGAGTGGTTGACTGGGCAGGAAGCCCCTCGAAGGGGAAGAACTACATCTATACCGGTACCCATTTCATGTGGGCAGAGGCCGATGGGCGGTACTTCCGGGCAGACACCACCACCGGCACTCGGGTTGAGCTCATCCAGATACCGGACAACAACGGCATCTGGGGCTCACGAGACGGCAGACGAGTGGTCTCGTGGTCACACCCGGACAGCCTCGCGGCCAGCCTGCAGTTTGCCCCGGTCATCGACTTCTCGGCAGATTTCTCCACCGCGATCTACTACCGCTCAAAGCTGTGGGGACATGGGTGGTTTGTCTCCGGTGACGGCAGACACGCCGTGATAAATGCGTGGACCAACGGGCACTACAACATTCCAAGCAGCCAGTACTATGGCGGCCACAAGACATTCGTGGTGGTGGACCTTGATGTCGACACGCTGGTCAAGACCTTCCCCGTTGCATCGACACCGGCAGACCAGCAGACACTGACCTACCAGATGCACTACGTGCCCAACAAGGACGAGTGGTTTGTCTCGGCCACCTGCACCGGTGACTGCAGCAGTCGTGATGGCCACTGGTACGTGTACAATTACCGGACCGAAGAGAGCTACGAGATCAACACCTCACAGATATCGCAGGTTCTCGGCAGCAACCCCTATGTAGTCACCGCCACCAGCGTGTTCATCGGCGAGGATCTCCCCGACCTGAGTGCCACCTCACCGGTCATCTCGCTGGGTGCGACCCGGCTCGACTTCATCGGCACCTACGCCAGCCAGACGGTAGCAGTCTCCAACAGCGGAGCAGGCACGCTGGCAGATGTGGTGACTACGGTGGAGCAGGACGGCCTGTCATGGCTCACGGTGAGCAGGTCCGGTTCCGGCAACGCCCAGACTCTCACCAACGCGGTCGATACGTCGGGTCTTACCGGCGGTGTGTACTATGCCACAGTGCGGGCATCGGCAGCGGCTGCGATTAACACTCCCTCATACACCGTCACACTCATCGTCGGCGACCAACTGTTGCCGCCCTCAGACCTCCAGGCGACGTCATCCTCCACCCCGCCTTCGGTCACTCTCACGTGGACCGACAACACTGACGCCGAGATGGGGTTCCTGATTGAGCGACGGCAGGCCGGTGGTTCGTTTGCACAGATTGCTGTTGCGGCGACAGATGACACCACATTCACCGACGACGACGTGCTGGAGGCGACCTACGAGTACCGTGTACGTGCCTTCGCCGCCGCAGACACATCCGCGTTCACACAGGTTGCTTCCGCAACCGTGACCATATTGCCGTATGCCACGGTCACGACCCCCGCAGCGGGCGCGCAGTACCGCGCCGGGGATACCGTGTACATCCAGTGGACTGCGCACAACCTGCCGCTTATCGAGATCAAGTACTCTGTCGACAACGGCGAGAACTGGGTCGCGATTACCCACGCGGGCGGGGTTGAAGACTCAGACTCCCTGTACGGCAACTACCCGTGGGTTGTTCCGGCCGTGAACAGCAGCCAGATGATTGTCCGCGTGAACTCGTACCAGGAGAACGAGTTTGGCGGGACCAGCGGGCTCTTCAGTGTCAACGCAACCGGTGTGCGGTTTGCCGACGTGCCGCAGTGCACCCGCGTGCGACAGGATGCGGCCGCGGTCTACGACTGCCGGGGACGGCTCATAGCGGTGGGAACGATGCCGCAGCTCAGACACGTCAACCCATCGGCTGGAGTGTACGTGATGCGGCCGGTCGGCGCCAACCAGGCCAGGAGCAAGGCACAAGTCCGGATGGTGCCGTAAGGGCGCCCCGGGCACGGCCAACACTCGGCGGCGTCCGCGAATGCTCACGGTGCGCGGCGGATACAGAACGTCACGCCGCGCGCAGGAACTGCCTGCATCAGCCTGCCTCGCAGGTCATAGACACGGGACGGTGCAGGCGTGGGGCGAGCGGCTCTGCCGGGTGCCCGCACTTTCGCGTCAGTCGCACCCGTGTGCCCCTCGAGTTTGAATGCCACATCGAGCACAAAGGGCGGCACGGTGAATGTCTGTGTCCCGCGTGACAGCGTGACCTGGCCTATTGTGTCACCCGTGTGGGCACTTATCCAGTGGCCCGTTCCTGCCGCGGGAATGCTGGCGGTGAGCTGTATGTTTCTGTTGGTGTCGACCCAGTTGTTGTAGCGATGGACATACAGATAGACTGAGCTGTCGGAGCGCAGTTCAAGCACCCGGCCCGGGCCCCACCCCACGGTGGCGGCACTGCTATCGGGACGGGCCGCGGGATCCACTCCTTCGGCGAACTTCTGCACTGCGCGGAAGCGACGGCGTTCCTGGGGCCCGATGTACAGGTTGGCTGCGCTGTTGGGGCAGTAGAGTGACCCGTTCTGCTCCCACCAGATAAGAGAGCCCTCGGCGAAGAACGCTCCCCACGAGCGAGCACTGGCCTGCAGCGCATTGTCGGCAATCTCGCTGCAGCTGCCGTTGCCGATTTCGCCGTAGATAATCGGCTTACCGGGGCCCCGTTTCTGCAGGATCCGAGCGGCCATTCGCCCATCCGCCGACCCAGGGTTATCGTCCCAGTACTGGTGTGGCGCGTTGATATCGATATCGGGATGGTCCGGTCGCTCCCAGCTGACCGACACCATGTGACCGTACGGGTCGATGCTCTTGACATACCGGGAGAACTCCGTGATCCAGGCATCGGGCGGCGTGCTCTCATTGCAGAGCTCCCACATGTCAACCAGCGCCGCGTATCGCGCAACCACGTAGCGCCAGTAGCGCTTGAGCGCATCGTAGGTGGACGGCGCTGTTCCGTATCCATCCCGCAGCATCCATCCCAGCGGGTCCAGCATGATACGCGCGTTGTGCGCGCGGAACATCTTGATCTTCGCGTCGTAGATACGCACTTCGTGCACCAGGTAGATATTCCCACCAGGCTGGATAGTCTGCCAGAGCTTGGGCGCGCAGTTGTTGACGCTCACGCGGACTAACTGGAAGCCCGTGGAGTCGATCATGTTCCTGACGTACACATCGAACGGTACGGTGGACCGGTCGAGGGCCCCCTCCATAGTCTGCCTGAAACAGGTGCCGAAGCCCATGCCGTTGAACAACCCGCCATCCTTTTCGTAGACAAGGCGGAACGGGTCTGTGGCATGCTGGCGGACAAAGCCACGCTCTGCGGATGCAGCGGACTGGAACGTGCCGTTCGCCGAGTCGGTGGTGGAGCCCGCGAGACGAACGCGCCAGGTGTAGGTGCCCATTTCAGCGGGGCAGAACCGCACCGACCAGGTGTTGGTGGTGTCGAAGAACCCGTCGATATCGAAGTGTGTGCCGCTGGGTGAGGTGAACCGCGCGGTTACGCTCACATCCTCCCAGACGTTGGTGTATCCGCCGCTTGCGTGTGCGATGTTGAGCTCGAACAGGCCGTAGTGAGGTGCGGTGCCCGGTGCGGTGACGTTCAGCGCAGCGGCTGCGCAGCCGATCACGACCATAACCCCCAGGGCAATCTCCGACAGACGTTTCATTGTTTCCCCCCATGTGATTCGCAAGTGGACTGCGGTGGCTGCATTCCGTCCCTGCGCCATACAGTATCTGAATCATCCCACCCATGCCGTCAACAGTTATGTAGAGTTTGCACTATTACAGTAACGCTCGTTATATTCGCTGCATGGCCCGAGGTGTTCACGCGAGAGCGGTGGCGTTCATCCAGCAGTTCATCACCGAGCACAACCTGCCTCCTGGCAGCATGCTGCCGGGAATGCGCCGGCTGGCAGCGCTCTCGGGCCTGAGCCTGGTCGTCATCCATCGAGCCGTCGCTTCACTCAGTCAGGATGGTATCCTGCGCGCAGACCCCGGCCGCGGCACGGTGGTCCAGGTTTCGAATATCAGCCCCTCGAGTCGCGATGGCGGTGTGGTTGTGTCACACGAGGCGCAACCCCGCAAGAAATGGGAGTGGCTGGCGCACCGCTTGCGGCAGCGACTGCTGAACCACCAGGCTCGCCAGGGCGCCGATTTCCCCACGGTCTCCTCACTGCAGGATGAGTACGGGGTCAACTACCGGACAGTCAGGAAGGCGTTGGATGCGCTTTGTGCTGAGGGGCATCTCGAGCCGTTCCGGGGTGGGTTCAGGGCGCCCGAGCGACGGACCATGGCGCGAACACATACGATCGTGCTCATTGCGTACGTAAACGAGGCTGTTCCATTGGAGTTCTTCTCGGAGCGGTCCCTCGTGCTGTTGCGCGAGCTGGAACACTACTGCACGCATGCGCAAATCAACCTCACGCTTGTCAAGTATGGGTACTTCGGGGGACGGCTGCGGGCGGAGGACCCCTCCCAGCTCTCGGCGCTCAGGAAACGGTCTGATGTCCTCGGGTACATCATATGGACTCTGGGGATGTCCTCACTCGACATTCCCGGCTTGTGCACGGGGTTGGCCACTGCCGACACACGCGTCGCGCTGCTTGACAGTCTGGGGCGACACGATCTGGTCGGCCTTGGCGGACCTGCGCATCCGATGGCTCTCCTCGGGCTGGCGCTGGGACGCAGGCACGGGGAACTCGTGGGAGAGTACCTGTTGCGGAAGGGGCACCGCAAGATCGCATTTGTTTCGGAACGCCCCGGCTGGGACTGGTCGCAGAACCGGCTGAACGGCGTTCGCAAAGCTTTCAGGGATGCCGGATTGGGTGATGCCGTGCGCCACGTGGAAATCGGCGGCAGTGTTTCGGCCGAACAGAGACGTGAGCGGTGGCGCGAAGCCAGGCTCTCGCTCTCACCCTGGCGGGAAGTGCACGACCATCCGAATGTCAGGGAGGCGTTGGTCACCTATACCAACAAGATCAGGACAGCGATCGCCCAACAGGACCTTGCTGCCGAAGCTATGCCCCAGCTCGAGGAGTTGCTCTCTGACACCAGTACGACGGCCTGGGTCTGCGCCAACGACCCAGTAGCGTTCGTGTGTCAAGACATCCTTGCGGGCAAGAGTATCGCTGTCCCCGACGAGCTGTCGCTGACAAGCTTCGACAACATGTTCGAGTCATCCCTGCGAAAGCTCGACAGCTACGACTTCAACCTCTCCGGCATCACCGCCTCCCTGGTCAACTTCATTACCGGTCCCCAGCGTCGTGAAACGTTCGGCAAGCCGACACGGTTGGCCGAACTCGACGGGTATGTCGTCGAGCGTGGTTCGGTCAAGATGCTGCACTAACGATACTTCAGACATCGCTCAGGCCTCAGAGACTATGTCCCGTTGTGCCCGTGCACCAACGGTTGCACCCAGCTGACTGCGCCAAACGCAGTGTAGAACGATTGCAGCAGAAGCAGTTGGGGGGGCTGCCGAGCGGGCTTGACCGACTGCAGGGCAATCCCTACTTCGACGAGTCGCGCACGCGGACGAATCCCGGCATTTCGTATGGGACCGCGGTGCCCTTGGTGGGGTGCTCGACGATGTTGGAGAGGAGCAGATCCACCGCGCCCGACACGTTGAAGTTGTAGCTTGTCAACTGGTGACCCATCGACTCCACCGAGTCATCGAACCCTGCAACGGAAATACGCCCCGGCACCTCGATCCCCATCTTCTGCAGAAACCGCAACGCAAGGATGGCGATCTTGTCGTTGACGCCGACCCATGCAGTCACTTCGGTGTCGCGCAGCGCCTGCGCGAAGATTGGCGTGAACGCTTCCAGGTAGTACTTGTAGGCGCACAGGCTCCGAACCGACGGCGTGTTGAGGTAGGTGTCGTGGTCGCCGGGGTGCTTGAACCGGTTGTAGTATGCACACAGCTCATCGAACCGCACAACGAAGCTCTTCAGCGGCTCGCGGGAGTACATCCTTCTGCGGATCTCGTCGAAGTTCCGCCCTTCGATAATCGCGTACGCGCGCACGTTGTCACGGCCCCCCGCCGACTCGTAGGCACGGCGGATACCCCTGAGAAGGTTGTCCTGGCGGACCACACCGGCCACGTGCGAGAAGAAGGCCAACTTCCTGTGACCGCGTGAGAACAGGTAGTCGCCCATGGCCTTGCCGGCAGCAAGGTTCTCGAGCAGTGACACTACCCTGAAGAGCCTGTTGCGCGACTGGTGCAGGGGGAGCGGCAGTGGCTCTTCGCCGTACTCATACACTACCGACACCGGTTTGCCGGTTCTGTCGAGGAGTTCGTAGAGATTGCGCACGTCGTCTTCTTCCATGGACAATGTCCACACGAAGAACCCCAGGACGGTCTTGGCGGCTGCTGTCCGGCGCAGAAGGCCGGTGATGGAGGCGGGGGGGTTGGGGGACAGCAGTTCGCGTGCGGAAGTGAAAACCAGTCGGATGTTCATCCGCGTACACGCAGTCTCGAGGGCGCGGAACATCTCCACCGAACGACTTGTGCGCTGGCTCAGGTCTTCAAAACGCGAACTGAACCCGACGAACACAATCGCAGCATTGCTGTAGTGACCCCTGTCGCGGCCAATCCGGAATCCCTTCTTGTAGGAGACAATCTTGCCCTCGGACTCGAGTGCGTTCAGTGTCCGCAGAACAGTCGGGTATCCCGCGCCAAACCGGGCCATCAGTTCCTTGTATGACGGCAGCATGGAGCCGGCCGGGTAGGTCCGCACCAGGATATCGTGCGCCAACGCCTCCTTGATCCGGTACCACCGGGGGTGGATGCTTGGCGCAGCGGGACCCGGCTCCATCGGGACGGTCGACGGCAGCACGATGTGGATGCCGCCTCGCTGCCTGGCGCGCACGACTCCCTGCCTTTTCAGGTGCCC
>CAZJJT010000167.1:0-8614 GCA_964546395.1 uncultured Fibrobacterota bacterium | reverse complement strand
GGGTATCTGCATAGTGGGCCGAAAATATTCGCTGCTTCCACCACAGACCGCGGTAGCAGACTCAGCTGCGCAGACTCACCGAAGCCAGCGATCGGATGCCTCCGCTGTCGTAGAGCACGAACCCCATTCCGCTGAGTGTGGCGCGCATGGGCAGTTGCACGCTCTTCAGGGCATGGTAGGCCGCCGGCAGGTCATTTTCTTCGCAGCGGAACAGACTGACGTGGGGCGCCCACTTGCCCGGGAAATCGTGTGGGCGGTAGGGAGCGCCGAAGGCTGTCCCGAGGGCAGCGTGCACGTGCTCGTGCCAGGTGAGTGTGTCGTGCTGGACTATCGGGGCAAGGCTCATGCGGGCAACCTGTCCCACGCCCAGCTGCAGCGTAAGAAGCACGGGCAGCGCGGGCATGCTGCTCAACGCGAGCACGGCTTTCTCGACTGCCCCGGGGGGCAGCTGCGGTGTGCGCCACGAGGCGAGGCTCATGTGAGGACGGACCCCCTCGGGCGCCTTCTCCACCTCGAGTCCGAGCGATGCCACCTGCTCCTGGAGCCGTCGAAGGCTCGCTTCGTTCTTCTCGTCGAGGTATCCGTGCAGCGCCAGGATCGGGCTCTGTGCCATGGCATGTTCTCCGGTGCGTGTAGGAATACGCTCCGGCAAAGATACACAGGGATCGGTGGTGCGCGAGCCCCACGCGGGGCCGCAAGACAAACGTATATTGGGTGCCCTGTACATACGGTTGCCACGCAGGAAAGGTGCAGAACCATGGCCGTGTTCAAGACGATGGAGTGTTCGGATGCGCAGCGTGCGGCCGACACCGCCGCCGCGCGGGAGAAACTGCTCGAAGCCGGGGCGGAGCTGGGGCCTGAGTTCGAGTCGATCGGTCTGCCGCTGGTATCCATGAGTGACAGTACCGGCGGCGACACGTACGACCGCGGTGCGTTCAGGGGCCGCTTCGTACTCAACTGCCGGCTGTACTCGGGCGACTACCAGCACACGCCCGGTGGACCGGTCCGGTTCACGATTATCCGCTGGGGCGCCGAGCCCGAGCAGGCAGGCTGTGTGCGCGTGGGGAAGGGCAGCCATCTCAACAGCACGTCGATTACCTCGTATGTCGGCATAACGATCGGTGACAATGTGCATCTCGAGCCGCGCGTGCTGATCATGGACTCACCGGGGCATCCGATCGACCGTCGCCTCGAAGATGTCATCGCCAACAAGCGCATGGCGCCGGTGGTGATCGGTGACAACGCCTGGATCGGCTACAACGCGGTGATTCTTCCGGGAGTGACTGTTGGCAGGAACGCGGTGGTGAAGCCGGGAGCGGTGGTGATGTGGAACGTGCCGGAGAACGGGGTAGTCGGCGGGAACCCGGCAAAGAGTCTGAAAGTGTTCAAGAAGTACTTCGACGGTCAGCCGCAGTAGCCCGGGACGGACGGGGAAGGAGCACCACGGATGGGTTCGTTCAGAGCGTTCCATATCCCGGGGGAGACGCTGCACGAGGCCAACATGGCCGCGCTTGCCGCGTTCCGCGACATCGGGATCAAGGTGCGGGACGGGTTCTACTCGACCGGCATGCCGCTGGTGCAGTTCATTGATATGACCCGACCCCCGGGCGAAGAAGTCGACAAGGAGTACTTCGCGAAACGGCTCCGTCTGGGCAACGGCCTGCTTACCTCGGGCATGTCTCCGTTTCATGCGGACGGCATGCATATCACGCTGGTCAGGTGGGGGACAGGTGCCGATGAGTGCGGGCGTGTGGATGCGGACGAGAGTGTGTGTCTCAGCGAGTGCACGATTGTGTCGTATCGCAGCGTGAGCATTGGGAAAGGCGTACTGTTCGGCCCCGGCGTGCACATGTTCGACTGCGACCAGTCTCCGTCGGACCCGGAGGGGCCGCGGGGCGATGTGGCGAACATGGAGATGGCGCCCATCGTGATCGAAGAGCGTGCCTGGGTCGGTGCCGGCGCCATCATCATGCCGGGAGTCCGTGTCGGTCACCATGCCACTGTCGGGGCATACGCGGTTGTCACCAGGGATGTCGAGCCGCACACGGTGGTTGCGGGAAATCCCGGGATAGTCGCCGCGCGTTTTGAGTAGGTCAGGAACCCATGAGTCTCTACAACCTGGTCTCCCTTGCCGGAATCGGTGTACTGCTGCTGGTTGCGTGGGCGCTGTCGGCCGATCGACGCGCGATGAACTGGCGGGTGATCGGCTGGGGTGTCGGGCTGCAGTTGCTGTTCGGACTCGTGGTGTTCGTGGCGCTGGCGCCGCTGCCCGCCAGGCTCAACCCTCTCATCTGGCTCAACGACCTGGTGAATGCGGTCCTCGCCTCGGCCTCCGCCGGTTCCGAGTTTGTGTTCGGCGAACTCGCCAGGCCTGCGAAGCTCGGGTTTATCCTGGCGTTCCAGGCCCTTCCCACGATCATCTTCTTCTCGGCCCTCATGTCGGTGCTGTACTACTGGCGGGTGATGCCGGCGCTCATCTCGTGGTTCGCACGACTGTTCTCGCGTCTCATGGGCATTTCGGGCGCCGAGTCGCTGAGCGCCGCCAGCAACATCTTCGTGGGCATCGAGTCGGCGTTGAGCATCCGCCCACACCTTCCCGCCATGACCCGCTCAGAGCTGTGTACCGTGCTGAGCGCCGGCATGGCGACGGTCGCCTCAAACGTCCTTGCGCTGTACGTGATGGCCCTCGGGGAGACGTTCCCGACCATCGCAGCGCACCTCATCTCCGCCTCGATACTCTCCGCGCCGGCGGCGGTGGTGATGTCGAAGATGCTGTTGCCGGAGAGCGGGACGCCCGAGACGCTCGGGGTGCGTGTGATTCCCCACTACGAGCGCGAGAACAACGTCTTCGAAGCGGTGATCAACGGGGCGAACGCGGGGGTGAAACTCATCGCCGGTATCGTGGCGCTTCTCGTGGCGGTGCTCGGCATAGTCGCGCTCGTCAATCTTGGTCTCGGAGCGCTCTGCGGCGGGGCCAATCGGCTCTTCGGCACGGAGCTGACGGCAACACTGTCGGGGCTGTGCGGGGTGGTGATGTATCCGTTCGCGGTCGTGCTGGGGGTACCGCTCGCCGATGCCTGGGAGGTGGCGAAACTGATCGGCCTGCGGTCGTTCGAAACGGAAGTGCCGGCGTACTTCGGGCTCGCGGCGGCAGTCTCCAGCGGCGCGATCAGCAGCCCTCGTTCGGTGGTCATCTGCGCGTACGCGCTGTGCGGGTTCGCGCACGTGGCGTCGATGGCGATATTCGTCGGCGGTGTGGCCGCCCTCGCACCCGCGCGCACGCGCGTTCTTTCGGAAGTTGCTTTCCGCGCCCTGATTGGCGCCACGCTCGCCTGTCTCATGACCGGGGCAGTCGCGGGAACGTTCTTCACCGGCAACACGATTCAGCTCTTCTGACGGAGCCCGCACATGGACCAATCCGCCACCGTCCAGTTCCTTCGCAGCAGCGTCGAGCTGTTCAGGGACTTCCCGGAGACCACGCTTGCCGAATTGCTGGCCCAGTCCAGCGAGACGATCATCGAACCCCAGGAGTCGATCATCGAGTGCGGCGAAGAGGGGCGGTTCCTGGGGGTGATGCTTGACGGGGAAGCGGAGGTGTCGATTGCCGACAACACCGGTCAGCGCCATCGCCTGGCGCTGCTGAGGAAAGGGGACATCTTCGGGGAGATGGCCCTGATGACTGGGGACCGGACGATGGCCGATGTGATCGGAGTCGCCCGCAGCAGGGCAGTGCTGATCCCGGCCGATCTGTTTTCGACGGTCCTGACGGGCACTCCAAGCGCGCTGCGCTGCCTCTCGAAGCTGATCGCGCAGCGATCGCGCGCCGACGGGCCGATGGGAGACCGGGCGCTCGCCGCCGAAGCAGTGAAGCGCAGCGAGGACCCGTACGGGCTCACACTGAAGAGCAGCATGCCGATGAAACTGCTCGTGGTCAACTGCGGGTCGTCGTCGCTGAAGTACCAACTCTTCGACACGGGCTCATCGGAGGTCCTCGGCCGAGGCAATGTGGAGCGGATCGGTACGGAAGTGAAGGACCACGGGGCGGCGTTTGCGCTGGCGATGCAGCAGCTGCAGCAGGTGGGAGCGATACGTTCGCCGGGCGATATCGGCGCCGTCGGACACCGCGTGGTGCATGGCGGCGAGTTCTTCCAGAATGCAACGCTGATCCACGAAGATGTGGAAGAGAAGATCGGACGGCTTTCGGTTCTCGCGCCGCTGCACAACCCGGTCAACCTGCGGGGGATCCGTGAAGCGCGGCAGGCGCTGCCGCACGTGCCCCATGTGGCCGTGTTCGACACCGCCTTCCACCACACGCTTCCCTCGTATGCCTACCTCTATGGAATCCCCTACGAGCACTACGAGAAGCACGGCATACGCCGCTACGGGTTCCACGGCATGTCGCATTTCTACGTCGCGCTGAAAGCGGCGGAGACGCTGAAGCGGCCCTACAGCGAACTCGAGATCGTCTCCTGCCATCTCGGCAACGGCGCATCGATGTGCGCAATCGATCACGGTCGCTCGGTCGACACGTCGATGGGGATGACTCCTGCGGAGGGGTTGATCATGGGTACGCGCTCGGGCGATATCGACCCGGGAGCGGTGGTGCACCTGATGCGGGTCGAGGGACTGAGCGCTGATGCGGTGGAGGACGTAATCAACCGCGAGGGGGGATTGAAGGGGATCTCGGGGGTGTCCAACGACATGCGCGAGATTGAGCAGGCGGCCGAGAACGGCGACCATCGCGCGCTGCTTGCGCTCAGGACGTTCTGCTACCGCATCCGCAAGTACATCGGGGCGTATGCCGCGGCGATGGGTGGTATCGATGTGCTGGTATTCACCGGGGGGATAGGGCAGGGGAGCGTGTGGGCGCGCGCGCTGGCGTGCCAGGGCCTGTCGTGGATGGGGATTGCGATTGACGAGAAGAAGAACCGCGGGGCGGTGCGCCCCGCCGAGGTGTGCGATATCACCGCCGAGGGTTCGCCGGTGCGCGTGCTGGTGGTGCCCACCGACGAAGAGCGGATGATTGCGCGCGAGACACTGCGCACGCTCGACCGTGAGTACATCACGAAGATCATCGAGGCGCAGAAGAACGTGCCGATACCGGTGGAGGTCTCGGCGCACCACGTACACCTCTCGCGGGCGCACGTGGACGCGCTGTTCGGGGAGGGGCATGAACTGACGCCGGCCGCGGAACTGTCGCAGCCGGGCCAGTATGCCTGCAAGGAGCAGGTGGCCCTGGTGGGCCCGAAGGGCAGAATCGAGCGCGTGCGGGTGCTCGGGCCGACGCGCAGCGAGACGCAGGTGGAGATCGCCATGACCGAGCAGTTCAAGCTGGGTATCCACGCACCGGTTCGCGAGTCGGGCGACCTCGCCAGTACGCCGGGGGTAACGCTGGAGGGACCGGGCGGAAGTGTAGTGCTTGACAAAGGAGTCATCTGTGCCCTTCGGCACGTTCACATGGCGCCCGAGGATGCGCTGCGGTTCGGCCTGCGTGACAAGTACAACGTTCGCATCCGTATCGAGGGCGACCGTGAGCTGGTGTTCGGCGACGTGCTCGTGCGCGTGGCGCCCTCGTACAAACTCGCGATGCATATCGACACCGACGAAGGCAATGCGGCCGGGGTGAAGACCGGGATGACTGCCCACATCGAAGCCATCCAGAGCAGGAGCTGAGATGCCTGCCTTGTCCCGAACCGGCGTGCGCGGGCGGCTGCTCCATGCGGTCCGGGCAGAGTGAGTTCCTGTGAGCGAACAGAATCTCTACCCCTATGTGTTGCGTGTCTGGTTTGGCCTCGCCCCGGCGGTGTTCATCCTGCTGTTTTTCGTGACTGCACCGTACGGGCGGTATGCGCGGAAGGGGTGGGGGCCGATGATGAGCGCGCGGTGGGCGTGGTTTCTCATGGAGACGCCCTCGTGGGTGACGCTGACAGTGTGTCTGCTGATTCGGCAGAGGCCCGCGGGTGCTGCCGCGCTCGTGTTGTGTGCGCTCTGGGTCGGGCACTATCTGTACCGCTCAGTTGTCTACCCGCTGAATCTGAGCCGTACGGCGCACCCCTGGCCGGTGCTGGTGGTGCTGATGGGCGGTTGCTTCAACCTGGTCAACGCGTACCTGAACGGCAGATGGCTGTTTGCGTTCGGGGACATGCGTGCCACGGTGTGGCTTACCGACCCGCGCTTCCTCGCCGGCATCGCCGTCTTCTTCTGCGGAGTCGGCATCAACGTGTGTTCAGACCGCGTGCTGCGTGCCGAGAAGCGTGACGCCGCAGGAGGGTACGTGATCCCTGCGCGCGGACTGCACCGGTTGGTGGCCGCACCCAACTATCTCGGGGAGATTCTGGAGTGGGGCGGGTGGGCGCTTGCGTGCTGGTCGCTCCCGGGACTATCATTCGTGGTGTGGTCGATGGCCAACCTGGCGCCCCGAGCCGCGTCGCACCGGGCGTGGTACCGCAGGAAGTTCGCGGAGTACCCGCGGTCGCGTCGACGGCTCGTGCCATGGGTGTGGTAGGAGGGCAGTACATGAGAACGCCGGGAGGATGGACTGCATATGCAGTCGCTGTGACGGCAGTACTCGTGCTGGCGGGTGGCTGCAGTGACGGCCCCGCCGGGCCGGGCGATTCGGGCGCTGATGCCGCGCATGCAGCAGATACGGCGATTGTACGCGAGATCCTCGATCTCAACGGATTGCCCACCGTCGCGGTTGCCACGGTGGCGGGCGGGACATCCTCGCGGATTACGTACCTGAATCTGTCCGGCCGCAACCTGGTTGCTCTCACAAACCGCATCGCCCGCCTCGACTCGCTGTCCGAATTGTACCTGAGCAACAACCGCCTCAGTTCGCTGCCCGACTCGATCGTGCGTCTGACGAGGCTGACGATCCTGACCGTGGGTCACAACCGGCTCTGCAGTGTTCCCGCGCAGATCGCCGCCTGGATCACGCTCTACGTGACAGTGCCCGGCTGGGAATCCACCCAGGAGTGTGCCACTCTTGCCGGTGACACGCTGGTCGTGCGCGGCATACTCGACACGAACGGCCTGGTGTCGGTGCCGGCGAGCGAAGTGATTGACACGAGCCACGAGCGTGTGGCGGCGCTGAACCTGGCGCACCGCGGCCTGACGCTCCTTCCTGCCGAGGTGGGCGAACTGGACCGACTCCGGACGTTGGACCTGCATGACAACCACCTGACCGATCTGCCCCTGTCGCTGCTGCTTCTCGACAGTCTCACCACCGTTCTTCTGGATTACAATCAGCTGTGCGACCTCGATACTGCTCTCAGCGAGTGGGCCGACGGTGTCGCTGCGCCATGGCGCGAGTTGCAGGCATGTTCGACCGCGGTGGTACAGGACTGGGCGGTGCTGTTGAGTGGGCAGAATGGCGACCCGGCCGACACAGTCGTGGAGCAGTCCGGGGGGTGGCTGGTGATGGGTACGGGGGCCGACTCACTGGTGATTGACAGCATCACCGTGTCTGCCGACACGTCACTCCCGCCGCAGAGGCTGACCTTCAGGCCGGTAGGTGTTCCCGCGTACGCTTCGAGCAGCGCTCAGTTGTGCACGTTGCGCACCGACGGGACCAGCTACGGGGAGCCCGGCGGGAGCCCGCGCATGCGGCTTGGACCCTCGGTTTGCGCCTACCTGGTCGATTTCTCGCTGCAGCCGTGTCTGGAGTGTTCGACGCAGGCAGACGTGCCGGCGGTGCGGATCGGTGATTCGCTCGGTCTGTCGCTCGTGCTCAGCTACCGGCGGATTGCTGCAGACTCCTCCACAGCGTTCCGCGACACGCTCTGGGTCGGGGGGGCCGTGGACGGTGAGGCATTTGCCGACCGCACTCCCGTGGTCAGCGGGTTCATGGATTTCACCACGTCCACCTGGCAGGACGAACGTATCGATTTCTCGCTGCTGGATTCCTGCAAGGAGTTCACGCCCATGCGTCAGGACACGGCGTACGACCTGTACTTCGGTGGCGACACGCTCCGTTCGCCCCGTGGGATCAAGCGACTGGGAAGTGTGCCGTACCGCGCGGGGTACTGGTACTGTGACGATCTCGGTGAGGTACGCGCTATCCTCGACACACTGGGCTGGGCGGTCTCACAGGCTGATTTCGCGCCGAAGGCGGCGTTCAGCCCAGGCGGCGTGTACCTGGTTGCGTGTCCCGACTCAACCCAGACGCTGCTTGTGTCGATTGGGCTTGTCACGGGTGGGAACAGCCGGATGCAGTTCGTGTGGGGGATGTATGCGAAGTGAGAATGGTGAGGGGTGAGGTGAGCACTGAAGCCAAGCGGGTACACGATTGCTCGGAACTCGGGTGGATGCTGGCCGGGCTCATGCCGTTGACATGGCGCTCGCACCGGGATCTCTCGCTCGCGCGGAACGCTCCCGAGGTAGGGCCCGTGCCCGCCATGATCCCGGGGTCGGTGCAGGACTCCCTCAGGCAGGCCGGGCTGCTGCCCGACTGGAACGTGGGTGAGAACGCCCGGCTGTGCGAATGGGTGGAGAACCGCGAGTGGCTGTATGAGGCGGCCATTCCCGATGAGTGGTTGCGGCCGGGGCAGCGGGTCAGGCTGCGGTGCCTGGGACTCGACTACAAGGGGCTGATCGGGATCAACGGCGTCGAGGT
>CAZJJT010000166.1:0-8652 GCA_964546395.1 uncultured Fibrobacterota bacterium | reverse complement strand
TCGCATATCATGACCCATGGGACCCCGGAGCAAGTGCGGGCGCATGTGGCGGCGCTGGCGGGGGCTTTCCGGCCGCAGGAGGGCGGGAGCTGGTTCTATCTCGAGATGGACCACGGCTTCCCGTGGGCGAACATCGAGGCTTGCGCGCAGAGCATGGGGGACCGCTACGTGCTCTCTTACAAGCCCAACCCGGCGGTGTTTGCCGAGGAGTCGTGGGACATTTCCTCGGCGCGCAAATCCCTGCGTCGCTCGCTCGAGATGATGAAGGGATGCCGTGTGGAAGTGATCATGAAGGACGTAAGTACGGTCCGCTGCCAACCACAGCGCCTGTGGGAGCGGTGTGCGATGGCGGTTGAAGAGGCGCCGTTGGCACGCCTGATGGTGTTGCGGGGACTGGTCGCGGCCCGAAGCGACACAACTCCTGCTTGACATCTCGCCCGCCATCATCGATAATCACTGAGGTAGGCACACATGACGGCGCGGGGACATCCTCGCGCGTGGGGGAGAATGGCGTGAACATGAATCGCGCACATGTGCTGCTCGTCGCGCTCCTTCTGTGGCCGCAGGCGGGGAGTGCATCTGTGGAGAAGCAGCTCACAGAGGACGAGTTGCTTTTCATGGAGATTCCCACGGTCGTCACCGCGAGCCGCAAGCCGCAGCCCATCAACGAAGCGCCGGCTTCGGTCTTCGTGGTAACCGCCGAAGACATCAAGTATTCGGGTGCGCTGAGTATCCCCGACGCACTGCGGCTGGTGCCGGGTATCGACGTGTTCAGTATCACGGTGCGGAACCAGTCGGTTGCCGTGCGGGGGCTGCCCGGTGATGTCTACAGCAGCAAGCTGCTGGTGATGATCGACGGCAGAACCGTGTGCTGGGACGTGTACGGAACCGTGCTCTGGGAGACGCTGCCGATTACTCTGAGTGAGGTCGACCGCATTGAGGTTATCCGCAGCCCCGTCTCATCGCTCTATGGCTCAAATGCAGTCTCCGGCGTTATCAACATCATCACGCGCCGGCCGGAGCAGATTGACGGCCTCGAGATGTCGATTACGGGCGGCGAGTACGGCACGATGGCCGGCTCGGCGGTGTTCGGTCGTGCCGGCAAGCGCCTTGCGCTCAGGCTCTCGGGCGAGTACAACGCCACCGATGAGTGGAGCGGCAGCGATGAGCCGGCCGGTACACTGGAACGGTTCAACGGGTTCCTCCAGTACCGCATCAACGACAAGGCAACGGTTGCGCTGAGCGGCGGCCGGTTGCATACCGAGGGCCAGAAGTACTTCCCCGATGAACTGGTTGGTACGGTCAGCCTGACGGGCAACTCCGACTACGTGCAGGCGGATGCGGCCGTCGGCAGATGGCTGTTGCGTTCGTTCCTGCGTCGCGAGGACTCGAGGATGCGCTGGGTGCGCACGGGACTCGACGAGCGGTGGGTGACGTTCCTGGTCGACGCCGGGCTCGAGCACTCCTTTGACATAGCGCAACTGCTCTCGGTGGTGTGGGGAGCGAACTACCGGTACAACGGTGTCGACGCCAACAGCGTGATTCCCGAGGACCACGGTCAGAATCTGTTCGGGCTCTTCGCGGACGCGGAACTGCATGTCGGGGTGCTGCGGGCCAACGCAGGCTTGCGCTACGACTGGCACCCGCTCACACACAGCCGGGTGTCGCCTCGGGCCAGCATCGCGCTCACGCCCAATCCGGACCACACGATCCGGCTGTCGGGTGCATCTGCGTACCGCAACCCGACCTACGTCGATGCCTATGTCGACTTCGCCCAGGTGATTGACACGTTCGTCGGCATACCCATCAACTTCCGTGTCGCGGGCGCGAAAGACCTGAAGCCCGAACAGGTTTTCTCCACAGAGCTTTCGTACCAGTCAACCTGGCTGCGGCGCCTGAGTGCTGACCTCAGTCTGTTCTACCGCTACTATACGCACCTGTACCAGGCGCACCTCGATACGATCTACGCTCCGCAGTTCGAGGTGGTACGAACACCGGTTGATGACCGCACGGCACACGGCTGTGGGGGAGAACTGGCGCTCAATGGCCGTGTCACCGACTGGCTTGCCGCCACCGGCAGCTACACCACGCAGTACCTGTGGGCAGACGAGCAGACGGGTGGTGAGGGTTTTGGAGCGGTGCGATCGGGTCCGCGCCACACGCTCAGGGCCGGGTTGAGAGCGAAGCTCCGGGGGGCATGGGCCGGTGTATCGGTGCACTGGTCTGACCGGACCACATGGTCAATTGAGGACACGCTGCTGCAGGCGCATACCCAGAAGTTGCCAGGCCATACGCTGGTCAATGCCAGCCTTGGCTACGAGTACAAGAACGCGGAGATCTCCGTGGCGGTGTTCGATCTCTTCGACCGCTGGTACTACGAGTATCCCTCCGGAATCGGTCTTCCGGATGAGAGCAGTGATGCACTGCACCAGAAAGTGTCGGTGACGCTGACCGGGAAGTTCTAGGCCGGTGTGCGCCGCAGCCGCGCATACGCGCGCGGCGTCACTCCCGTCTGCCGCTTGAACGCCTTCGTGAAGTAGTTGGGGTCTTCGAAGCCAACGGCGTAGGCCGTGCGGGACACGGACCCGCTGCTCCCGGCCGCCAGCAGCTCGGCAGCCTTTCGCACCCTGAGCCGGAGCAGATAGTCGATTGGCGAAGTCCCCATGGCTTCGCGGAACAGTCGCTGGAAGTGGCGGCGTGAGAGACCGGCAACAGCCCCAAGCTCTTCAACCGACAGTGGTTCCGCGAACCGGCGCTCCAGGTGGCTGACTGCTGCGGCAAGACGAAGCATCAGCGCGGCAGGCGGCGCAGGCGGGGTGGACTCGTAACAGCGTGACAGGTGCAGTACCAACTGCATGAACAGCGCCGTGGAAGCAAAGCGGTACCCGGGGCTGTGCTGTGCCAGCTCTCGCTGCAGTTCACCTGCCAGTTCCTCGGCATGGCGCAGAGGGACAGGCGAAAGGCGCAGGCGACCCGCGAAGCCACGGTGTTCGCGGTAGGATGGTTCGAGGGCGAACAGTGCATGGTAGCCGGCAATACTGGTCGCGTCCTGAAGAGGTATCTGCAGGCGGGCGGGCTCGAACAGGACATTGACAATGTGGAGGTTCTCGGGTTGTTCGTAGCCGTGGAGGCGGCTGTCGCGCAGCACGAACACGTCACCCCGCCGCAGCGGCCAGCGGTTGCGGCCGCACACATGCAGGCAGCTGCCGGCAGTCACGATCACCAGTTCGCTGAACTCATGGCGGTGCCGTGCGACAGGCTCCGCGTGGTACACGTCCTTCTGTACCGCAACCGGAAACGCGTCATCCGCGAAGAACGCGCCACGTCGGTACACATAGCCCGGGACCGAATCCGGTGGTTGCTTCTGCATGGCCGGATAATACTATGTCATGGCCGGAAGTGCAAGGATTTCCTCACGTACAACGGGTATCTTCGTGGTGGCCGCATAGAACGTTACATATGATGAGGAGGGCACGTATGGACCGGTTGGCCATCGGACGGGACGAGTACCACGACAAGGTGCTGGCCTGCTGGCTGGGCAAGAATATCGGGGGCACGCTCGGCGCGCCCATGGAAGGGCAGCGGACGGTCCACAGCCTCACGTTCTACGACCCGGTACCGAAGAAGTCCGCGCCCAACGATGACCTGGACCTGCAGTTGGTGTGGCTGAAACTGCTCGAGGACAAAGGTGTCGAGCCCACACTCCCTGGTCTGGCCGACTACTGGAGCCGGTATGCGGCCAGCTACCCGTGGAACGAGTACGGGTTCTTCATGCGCAACTACACGCGCGGCCTGCGCCCGCCCGTGGCGGGCTGTTTCGAGAACTACTTCGTGGATGAAATGGGGTCCCCTATCCGCAGCGAGATCTGGGCGTGTATCCATGCGGGCGACCCGCAGGCAGCGGCTGCGGTGGCATGGAAAGACTCGGCGCTCGACCATGCCGGCGGCGAGGGAACCTGCGGTGAGATGTTCTGGGCCGCGGTGGAAGCTGCGGCGTTCGTGGAGAGTGACCCCCTGACGCTCATCCGCATCGGGCTGAACATGATCCCGCTTTCGAGTCATGTGGGTCGCTGTATCCGTGAAGCGGTGTGGTGCCACGAGAACGGTTTGGACTGGGCCGCGGCGCGGGAGCGGGTAGAGAGCCGCTTCGGCTGCCTTCAGCCCTGCAACGCGGTGCCGAACCACGGGTTCACGATCATCGGGTGGCTGTACGGCAAGGACTTCGGCGACCGGCTGTGCAAAGCAGTCAACTGCGGCTACGACACCGACTGCACGGGCGCTACGCTCGGCTCACTGCTGGGTATCCTGGGCGGGACGAAGGGGATCCCGTCGAAGTGGCGGGAGCCCGTGGGCGAGAGTATCGTTGTGCACCAGTTCACGCGCAACTTCACGCCGCCTGCGACTGTGCAGGAGCTTGCGAAGCGGACCGTGGCATTGGCAGAGAAGGTTGCTGAAGGCTCGAAGGAGCATGTCTACGGGGACACGTCCAGCAGACCCGACGAGCTGCTCACGCGTCTCTTCCGCAACGAGAAGGCCATTGAGGTCCTCACGCAGGACAACCACATGGGTGTCGAGAGTTGTGGCGGGCACACCATCGAGCTACACTATGGAGGCGAACCGGTACTGCGGCCGGGGATCGGCCGGGAGGTCTGGGTCAGCGCGGATGGCGAACCCGCACCGAAGGCGGCGGTTGTGGTTCCTGAAGGGTGGCGGTGTGAGAGCCTGGGCCGCGGACGGTTCCGCCTGCTCAACACCGGGCCAATCGCGGGACGCAACACGCTCACCGTGACCGTACCTTCCGTGGGCATCGCTGCGTTTACCATGCTTGGTCCCGAGGAAGCGCGCGGGTTCGCTGCGGGGGACAACGTTGAGAAATGTCCGAAGTGCCAGGCGCGGGTGGAGGCCTGTATCTGCGCTGACGCCGACTGAAGCGGGGACAGTCCGGCGAGAAACACTTCTGGATCACCGGTTCGTCACCTTGTGACAAATCGCATCGCAGCGCCCGATGCGGCAGCGGGACTCAGTCTGCCGAGAAGGTCCGTGGCCGAGGGAACGCCCGCCCCGTGCTGGTGTATCACGACTCGCGGCGTGTCCCTCGATGTCCGTGCGGCAGCCCGCGCCGGTTCGGCAACCACCGGCGTGCTCCCCGGCCATTCGAGCTTCGCGAGGTAGATACCGAAGATCTTGTAGTATGCGATGTACCACTGACCGGCCTCATCCTCGAACAACTCCGGCGCCCACTCCGAGCCGCCGTCGAGACACGTGATCGGCGCAGTGTCGAACGTGTACGGATCGGTGGAGTGAAACACGTAGCGCTGCGCGAACAGGTAGTAGTCGTTCTCACCGCGCCGGACCACGAACGGGCTTTCGGCCCACTCGTTGCTGTACGACGGCGTCGGGAGGTACGAGTGGCCGTCGTAGACGTTGCGAACCGGGCTCGTAGACCACGGGCCCTCGAGTGACGACGCTGTCCTGGCGGCCACGCTCTGCGGGTTCGTACCGGGATCGGTGTAGTACGCAACCCACTTGCCGTCATCGGCGCGGTTATCGAATACCATCACGTCGCGGCCCATATCGAAGAAGTGCTCGTCGCCGTCGAACGCCACATGCTGCGTCCAGTTCTTGCCGTCATCGCTTATCAGACAGAAGGCGCCCGCGTTGTTGTGAAACAGGTAGTACTTCCCGTCGTGCTTGACACAGTGCGGCGCCTGAAGGCGTCCCTCGACTGTGTACGGCGTGTTCACGCCAAGCGTCCGCCCGAGCGCATCGGGCGTGTTCTTCGTGCCGCTGGTCCAGAATATCCCCTTGGGGGTGAACATGCCGCGCGTGAGCGATGTGCCTTCCCAGCGGTAGAGGAACCGGGTCGAGCCGGGGTAGGTAGTGCCGCGGATACAGGCGATGAGTTGCCAGGTGCCGTCGTCGGCCTGGAATATTGTGAAGTCGCAGGCAGTGTTGTTGGGCGAGGTGTAGGTGTAGGGCGAAATGTCGGGCTGGGTTTGCGCGATTTGGCGGAATGCCGTGGTGAGACGCGGCACTTCGGTGTCAGCGTGCATGCGAGTGGCTCCGGTCATGAGGGTGAGCAGCGCAAGCAGGGCGAATGGTCGGCGCATGGGTTATGGCTCCTTACTGATATCCGAACCATGGGCAGCACTGACAGCATACCGATGGCGTACCTTGGGCCAGGGATGGTTGAGTGAACATAATGTAAATGATATATGAACCAATTGGGGGCGCGATGCAACCCGCCCGCCAGCACTGCCAACTCCGCATCACTTCTGGAGTAGTATACTCACCACGATGCACTACGTCGAACCGATCATCCGCCCACCCTCCGAAGCCGGCAGCATACTGCTGCAGGTGACCACCGGCTGTTCGCACAACACGTGTGCGTTCTGCGGGGTGTACAAGGGCAAGACGTTCTCGTTTGTGGCGGACGAGACCGTGCAGGAAGACATCGCGTATGCAGCGTGCCACTTCAGGGATGTCAAGCGGCTGTTCCTGATTGACGGAGACGCGCTGATTATGCCGCAGGCGCGGTTGGTGCGAGTGCTCGAGCAGATACGATCGCAACTGCCCTGGGTGGCGCGCGTGGGGACCTATGCCAACGCCAAGGCAATCAGCCGCAAATCGGACGAAGATCTGAAGCAGCTGCATGCTCTTGGTCTGAAGGTGGTGCACATGGGTCTGGAGTCCGGCGATGACCAGGTCCTTCACCGTGTGCACAAACACGGTGACAGCGCGTTCATCGTTGAGCAGGGAAAGCGGGTGCAGGCGGCGGGCATGAAGTTGTTCGTGACGGTGTTGCTTGGCCTGGGTGGCGCCACGCGAAGCGAGCCGCATGCAGTCGCGACCGGCAGGGCGCTCTCGGCCATGGATCCCAACTACGTGGGTGCGCTCAGCCTGATGCTGCTCGAGAACACACCACTCTTTGCGGAGTGGAGGGCTGGAACGTTTGCCGAAGTCGACACGGATGGCCTGCTCCGCGAGTTGCGCTTGATGATTGAGCACACCGATGTCTCGCGCTGCCTGTTCTTCTCCAACCACGCCTCGAACCACTTGCCGATCCAGGCGCGGCTGCCAAGCCAGAAGCAGCAGGTGCTCGAGCAGATCGACGCGGCGCTGGACGGTGCCGTGCCGCTGCGGGCCGAGTGGATGCGGGGATTGTGAAGGGATACCACCAATGAAACTTCTCGGCAGAACGCAGCCGCTGCAGCACCTGCCAATCGACGATGTCATCGCTTTGCTGAGCACCGTGGGCTTCGATGGTGTAGAGGTGTGCCTCGAAAACCCCGACCTGGCACCCCAGGGCCTCAACGCAAGCCGTGTGGCGCGGGTTGCCGAGCTGATCGCAGAGCACGGCCTCTCTCCGCACTCGGTGAGCTATCACAAGGACTACATCTTCGATGACAAGGAACAGGCGCTTACGCGTGCGGCCATCGAGCTGACACCGGACTTCGGGACGTCGGTGTTTGTGTTTTCCGGCGCGCGGAAGCGAACGGGAGATCGCGAAGAGTGGGCGCTTCTCGTGAGTCGTACTCGCGAGCTTGTGCGCGTTGCCGAAGGCAGCGGCGTTACTCTTGCTTTGGAGCACGAACCCGGATTCCTGGTCGGGACGACCGCTGAGTTGCTGCAGTTGATAGAGGAGATTGGCTCGGACTGCCTTGCGGCCAATCTTGACCTGGGTCACACGTTCCTTGTCGACCCGGACCCGCTGGCCGCGATCCGCAGTCTCGGGAAGAGGATTGTGCACTGCCACGTGGAGAACATGAAGGCGGGAGTGCACAAGCACCTGCTGCCCCAGGAAGGGGACATGGACTTGGGGGTATACTTCCGTGAGCTCGCCGCTGTCGGATTTACCGGTGGACTCGCGCTTGATCTGTACGGGGTGGACTACGCGGCCGTGGCGCCGGAGGCCCTTGCGTATCTGAGATCGCTCATGCCTGCAGGCGCACCTCCGCAGCCGTGCAGATGACAGGCCGGACCGGTCGCGGTAGTTCTGCTAACGGGTCAGGACGAACCTTCCGGTCTGGGGCACGCCGCCGCATTCCGCTGTGTAGACGTAGGTCCCTGGTCGCGCCCGTACGCCCTGCGCGTTGGTCCCGTCCCACACCCGAACGCCGGCGGGCAGACGACACACCACCGTCCCGCATGCCCCGTGGACTGTCACAGTGCCAAGTGAGTGCGTTGATGCGGTGAATGTTACCGCTCCGGTCGCGAGATCCGGATGTGCAGCAACTGCCCGGGCCAAGGCGGGGCGGAATTCTGTGCTTCGTCTCACCACGTTCTCGTTGACTCCCTGCCACACACGCACATAGTCGATATGAAATGTGTCGACCGAGGTGGCAGTGTCGGGAAGCAGGTGGGCTGTGGCGCGAACCCAATTGTTCTCGACCATGTGCTGAATCAGGATGTAGCCAGGGGTGCGGGCGATGTTTGCGTCGTTCACTCCGGGAGTGGGGAACGTGCCGGAGCGAATACCGTCGATATAGAACGACAGGTGGTCGGGTTGCCAATCCACGCCGTAGGTGTGGTAGTCGGTTGAGTAGTCAAGCACGGGGGCGAGGCCATTGTTGCCTGTGCCCTGGTTGGGGGTCCACGACGTGTTGCGCGACTCGTCGGTGGCGAGCCCCGGCACATAGTGGTATGTCTGGA
>CAZJJT010000165.1:0-8729 GCA_964546395.1 uncultured Fibrobacterota bacterium | reverse complement strand
CACCAGAAACCGGCCCGGGTATATGTCGAGCACGGAGAGTTGCCGGTCACGGTGTTCAACGGCAATCCGGGGTACATCAATTTCCTCGATGCGCTCAACGCGTGGCAGCTGGTACGTGAGCTGAAGGCCGCTCTCGGTCTGCCTGCGGCGGCGTCGTTCAAGCATGTCAGCCCGGCGGGTGCCGCGGTGGCGGTGCCGATGGGTGAGGCAGTCTGCAGGGCATGCTTCGTGGAAGACCTGGAGCTGAGCCCGCTGGCGACAGCCTACGCGCGGGCGCGCGGCGCTGACCGCATGTCTTCGTTCGGCGATTTTGCCGCGCTCAGCGACACCGTGGACCTGGCGACAGCGAAGATTCTGCAGCGCGAGGTCTCGGACGGGATCGTTGCACCGGGCTACGAGCCCGAAGCACTGGAGCTGCTCAGAAAGAAGAAGGGCGGAGGGTACAATGTGCTGCAGATGGACCCCTCGTACGCTCCGCCTGAACTGGAGCGCCGCGAGGTGTACGGCGTGTCGTTCGAGCAGCGGCGCAACGACGTGCCGATCGGATGCGAGACGCTGAGTACAGTGGTAACCGCGAAGAAGGAGTTCCCGGAACCTGCGAAGCGGGATCTGGTTTTGGCACAGATCGCACTCAAGTATACGCAGAGCAACTCGGTGGTCTACGCGCACGACGGACAGGTGATCGGCGCCGGGGCCGGCCAGCAGTCACGGGTGCACTGCACGCGACTGGCGGGAGCGAAGGCTGACCGGTGGTTTCTGCGGCAGCACCCGCGCGTGCTCGAGTTGACGTATGCCAGGGGCACGAAACGGGCGGAGATGAACAACGCGGTCGACCTCTTTCTCGAGGATTCGCTGAGTGCAGCGGAGCAGGCGGCCTGGGAGAAGAGTTTCGAGCAGGTCCCGCGCCGGCTGAGCGTCACGGAGAAGCGGGCGTATCTCGATACCGTACAGGGTGTCAGTGTCGCTTCTGATGCGTTCTTCCCGTTCCGGGACAATATCGACCGCGCGCATCAGAGCGGCGTATCATACGTCGTGCAGCCCGGCGGTTCGGTGCGTGACGACGACGTCATCGCCGCCTGCGACGAGTACGGGATGGTGATGGCGTTCTCGGGGCTGAGGCTCTTTCACCACTGAGTCGGTGCCGGGCCCAGCGCCAGTCAACTCCCTTGCGCGTGAGGTACCGCTCGAACTGCTCGACACAGGTGAACAGGCGACGGTGTGGCTCGTGGGCGCCGAGGTGCTCGCAGTTTCCATCGGGCCCCGGGTAGTCGCGGCATACGCGGGGACGCTCCTTGTAGCGGGTGCAGGCGTGACCATGGTCAAGGTATCTGCAGTCGGTGACAAACTGCAGCACCCAGTCCCCTTCATGGTCCACAAACACCGACACCCCCTTGTGCATCAGGAACCAGCGAATGTTGTCATAGTCACGCTTGCATGCGGGCGTGTCGATGGCCAGCGCGATGTGGCGGCAGCAACGGGCGCCGCAGGCGGCGCAGGTGTCAATCGACGGTGTCTTGCTCATGGGTGAAGCGTCGGGGGTCCGCTCAGGGCTGCACTTCGTGAAGGTGCTTGCGGATGTTCTCCAGTGGTCCGGTCCAGAATGCTGAGGGCGCGCTGAGGAACCGCTCAACATCAACGGTGTGCACCTCCCAGGCCCCGGCGATTACCTCGTACTCGAGTTGCCCGGGCGCCCAGCCCGAGTAGCCGAGAAACAGATGCGAATGCTCTTCATCGGACTCCAGCAACCGCTGAAGGTTCTCCCACTCTCCGCCGAGGTAGACTCGGTGAGCCACACGGTAGGCGTTCTCCGCCGGGGAGTCGGTTACCTGCAGTATCTGCGGCTCATCCTGCCGCACCGGGCCCCCGATGTACACCGTGCGGGTACACTGCATCCCGCCGTATCCATCAAACATCTCAGACAGCGGCATGTGCGAAGGTCGGTTGACAACCACCCCATACGCGCCGTCCTCGCTGTACACGCATACCAGTACCACCGTGTGGTCGAAATTGGGGTCCCTGAGCGAGTCGTTGGCAACCAGCACGCACCCCGAGGTGAGCCGTTCCAGTCGTGCCCTGGTCTCTTCGTCAATCGGGATATCGGTCTCGTTCTCGCACATACAGCCGCAAGATACAACACCGTCCGGGAAGGTCTCCACGCATGCGCGCGCCCTAGACTGCGGCGAACTGAAGGCGGTGCAGCGTCTCATAGCGTCCGCCGGCTCCCACCAGTTCGGCGTGTGTGCCGCGTTCCACTATCCGCCCGGCATCCAGGACGAGGATCTGGTCGGCGTGCTGGATTGTCGAGAGGCGATGCGCCACCACGATCGCGGTGCGGTCGGCGATGAGCGTGTTTATCGCGCCCTGGACCAGGCGCTCCGACTCAGTGTCAAGCGCCGACGTGGCTTCATCGAGAATCAGCACCGGCGGATTACGCAGCAGGGCCCGGGCGATGGCGAGGCGCTGACGCTGTCCGCCCGACAGCAGCACGCCGCGCTCGCCGACCACGGTCTTGAGCCCCTGCGGCATGCGCTCGATAAACTCCCAGGCGTTCGCTGCCCGGGCGCAGTCGATGATCTGCTCCTCGGGAGCGTCCTCTACCCCGTAGGCGATGTTGGCGGCGACCGTGTCGTTGAACAGTACCGTCTCCTGGGCAACGGTACCGAAGAAACGGCGAAGTCGGCGAAGAGCTATCGAGCGTGTATCGACACCGTCGACGCGGATCGTGCCGCCGTTCACTTCGTAGAACCGCGGAAGCAGGTCGAGCACGGTCGACTTGCCGCTGCCGCTAGCCCCCACGAGCGCAATCACCTGACCGCGCGCGACCGAGAATGAGATGTCGCTGAGGACCTGCTCCGAACTGCCGGGATAGGTGAACGAGACCCCCTCAACACTGATCTCGCTGCGCAGCTCGGGGGCCGTGAGGTCGCCGCCACGCACCGTCTGCACATCCTCCACCGGTGTGTCGAGAAGGCTGAACACACGCTCCGCCGCGGCGAAGCCCGCCTGGAGTGCGTTGTGGACCCCGGTGAGCGTTTTCAGCGGTTTGAAACACGAGAATACGTACACGAGGAACACCATGAAATCGCCTGGGGAGAGCGACCCGCCGGAGAGAACTTCGTTGCCGCCGTACCAGAGCAGTACCGCCGCCACTGCCACGCCGAGCATCTCGGTAATCGGGCTCCCCAGGTGTCCCACCGCACTGGCGCGAAACGCGCGCTGCACGTACAGCCCGCTCTCGGAACGGAACCGGTCCTCTTCCGTCTGCTCCATCCCGAACATCTTCACCGTGCGGATTCCCCCCACGGTTTCGTTCAGCACAGTGATAAGGCCCGAGAACGTTTCGAGCATGCGGCGCGACCTGCGGCGAATCGCCCTGCCGATCACGCTTGTCAGCAACGCCAGCACGGGAAACACGAAGAACACCAGAAGCGTGAGCTTGAGGCTGATCGCACAGAGCATCACCACGAAGAACACCACCCGGAACGGCTCGAGAACCAGCTTGTCAAGCGTACTGGTCATCGACTGGTTGATCACACCGACATCGCGTACCACCAGCGACAGGACATTGCCGGAACGGTTGCGGTCGTAGTAGGTGACAGGGAGCCGGAGGGCGTGGCCGTAGAGCGTGTCGCGAAGACTGCGTTCGACGTTAAGGTTGATGCGCACCACCAGCAGGTGCTTGCCGTACGCGATGACGTTCTTGATGAGAAACGAGAACGCCGCCAGCACGCACACGATCTTGAGCGCCGTGAGCGCGTCGTACCGCTGCAGCGCATGATACGTGTGGTACTTCAGAATGCCGTATGCATTACGTATCGACATGTCCGGCTTGGGCGGCGCCGGCGCGTCGGGCATGAACAGCGTCTCGACCAGCGGCTTCGACAGCCACAGCGAAAGCCCCTCGAGACTGACCACCACACTCGAGAGAGCCACGGTTGCCAGCAGCAGCAGCGCATGCGGCTTCAGATAGCCGAACATCCGCCGGTACAGCGTCGTGCTCTTCATGGACAAAAACTACTGCCGGGCGTCTGGCGCGGGAGCGGCCGCCGTCGAATCGGCGCCCGGGAGCCCTTTCCACACGAGGATTGACCCGCAGCTCTCGCAGATAGTCAGACGCTTGGCCGACTGAAGCTCGTTGGCCCGTTGCGGCTCGAGAACGCGGTGGCAGACCGCACAGGTCTTCTCGTGCTCGTCTACGTAGCTGAGTGCCACACCGCTCTTGCGATGTTTCAGAATATGCTCGTAGGTCCTCAGAAACTGCGGCGACACGGCTTCGGAGATCTTCGTGCGCTGTGCGACAAGTGCCTGCCGCTGCCCGTCTATGGAGGCGATCTTTGCCCGAAGCTCCTCAAGAAGGGGGCCCTGCTCCTCCTGCAGCTTCGCCAGGTGTCCCTCGGCCTGTTCTATGTCTTCCTTCGCTTTCGCCCCGTCCTCGTCGAGCGTCACCAACCGCTTCTCGCCGTTGCCCACCACCTGCTGGTTGGTGGTTATCTCGGCGTGTACCGCGTCGTATTCGCGGTTCGTGGTGATACTCGAGAGGCGCGATTGGCTTCGTTCGAGCGCTGCTTTGCCCTCGGCAATCGCGTCCTGCGCCGCCTTCTTGTCCTGCTCCACCTGCGCCGCGCGCTGCCTGCTCGCCTCGATGGCCTCGGTTGCGGCCCTGAGCTCGGCCTCGATTGCCGCCACCTGCTCGGGGAACTCGTACGACGACACGTCGAGTTCGTGGATCCTGAGATCGACCTCCTGCATTTCGACTAGCTTCAGAAGACTCTGGTTCATCGGGGCCTCGGAGTATGCATGCAGGAATATGGGCCCACCAGGACTCGAACCTGGGACTAACGGATTATGAGTCCGCCACTCTAACCAACTGAGTTATGGGCCCGAAACGCCGCTGTTACAACTGCGGGAAGATACATCCCCACGGTGGGTCGGGACAAGCACGTTGCACGGGCCGGATAGCGCTATGTTCCCTCGGGAGCCGATGGTTCCTCCAGGCACCGCTTCAACAGCGCCTCGGCGCTTACCGAGGCCGTACCGACCTCGGCCACAGTCATGCCGGCCGCCATGTTGGCAAGGTAGGCGGCCTCAAGCGGGTTCGCCTCACTGCTCATCGAGGCCGCATACGTGCCGACCACCGTGTCTCCCGCCCCGGTCACGTCGAATACCTCCCGCGCTGCCGTGTGCAGGTGGGCATAGGAGTGGTCCTTCGCCACAAGCACCGCCATGCCGTGCTCTCCCAGCGTGATCAGCAGCGATTCCAGGCCGAACTTCTCGACAAGTGACCACCCCAGCGGTTCCACCTGGTCCACCGTGCAGGCCCGGTACGGGAGCCCCGCGGCCTGGAGCGCTTCGCGCCAGTTGGGCGTCACCACGCTGGCGCCGGCGTAGATGCTGAAGTCGTGGTTCTTGGGGTCAACCGCGACGAATACCCCGTGCTCGCGACAGAGTTCGATAGCGGTCCGCACCACGCGTGGCGCAAGCACGCCCTTCGCGTAGTCCGACAGGATCACGGCGTCCACTTCGGTGATCACGCTGCGCATGTGGTGTGACAGCAGCGCGAATTCCTCGTCGGTAACCGGCATGCGCGCCTCGTGATCGGCCCGCACAACCTGCTGGTGCTGGGCGATTATGCGTGTCTTGAGTGTGGTGGGCCGGTCGCGTGAGCTGAACACCCCATCTGCGGGCATGTCCATCTCCTGCAGCAAGCCGCGCAGACGGTCGCCGTTCGGGTCGACGCCGCACAAGGCAACGAGGTGCGGCGTGACCCCGAGTGCCTTGAGGTTGCAGGCCACGTTGGCTGCTCCCCCGATTTTCAGCGATGTCGAATGGACTTCCACCACCGGCACCGGCGCCTCGGGAGATATCCTGCTCACGTCTCCCCACAGGTACTCGTCGAGCATCGCATCGCCTACGACAAGGACGGTCCGGCGCGGGAAGAGGGAGACTATCCTGCGGATGCGTCCGTGCGAGATTGCCTGTGACATAATCTGTGCCTCCCGGGCGGCTGCCCGGCGAACTGGTTAGGGTGCAGCTGTTGCCCGTGTGGTCGACCCCGGCGTGTGCAGCAGCGACAGGTCAATCCCGGACATCTCCGCAAGCTTCGTCACGGGCACAAAATCGTAGCCGAGCGTCCGCAGCGTGTCGACAAGCGAGCCAAGAACCAAATGAACCTGCTGCGACCGTCGCTTGCGCAGGGTACCGAGGTGCATGAGCACGATGCCGCCGTTGATACCGCTCGGGCCGTTGCGCGCAGCATCGACAATCTTCCTCACCACTTCCTGCGGCGAATGGTACCCCGGCTCGTCCTCGTCGGGCACCCAGTCGTTGCTGTCAAGGTTCTCGCGCCACGTGCGTCCCTGCCGCCATCCCACATGAAGATACCCGGCTTCCTGGGCCCACAGGCAGATCGTGCGGTTGCGCTCGCCATAGGGCGCTCGCCAGAGCGGCGCAATCTGTCTGCCGGTGACCTTGCGGAAAATGCGTTCGGTGCGCCCGAGCTCGTTGAATATCGTGGTGCGCGTGACATCGGGGAGAGTCGTGTGGCTGTGGTCCTTCGCCCACGAAGTGAGATGCAAGTGACTATATGTATGACTCCCGACCTCGTGGCCGGCTTCGAGGAACGCGCGTACCGCCGCGGGATGGCGCTCCATGAACTTGCCGGTAAGGAACATGGTCGCCTTGACATGGCGTGAGGCGAGGGTGTCGAGTATCTCGCGGATAGCGTTGTCGTGCGCGTCCCCGTCGAAGGTGAGCGACACGAGTCTGAGCGAGCGACTGCCGTTGTCGAGGCTTGCCGGGAGACGGGAGCCGAAGCGCAGCAGTGACGAGGACGAGCGCGGGATTGCCGGTGGAGTCTTCCAGGAGTCGATGACGGCCAGGATACTGTCTTTCAACAGGTGCAGTTCACGGCCGGTCTGTTCCCGCTCGGCCCGCTCGCTGCGCAGTCGACCTTCAAGTACCTGGCGTGTGTACTCGAGTTGGCCGAGCTGTTGGTTGGATTCCACGACCGCGCGTACCGCCGTGGGGAAGAACGAGAAACCCGCGCATGCAACTCCCAGCACGGCCCAAAGCACGGCCTGCGCGACAGGCATGCGGCGGGGAGGGTGCGCTGATGCGTGCGTAGTAGCCTCGGCTGCGGCGACGCGGACGGCACAGGACTCGGCGTCCCTGCAGACCCGTCCCTCAGGAGCTTTCTGCGAGCACGCGCGGCAGAGCCGCGCGTGGCAGCGCGCGCATTCGTACTTGCCCTGACGGCGGGGATGCAGGATGCAGGAGACGGGGCGGGGCTGTGCCGAAGGTTCGGGCATTGGTCAAGGGCCTGTGCGGAAGGCGTTCACAAATATATAATGGTCGAGACGACGTGCCGGTGGACTTCACCGAAGGCGGGAGAGTGTGTTCATAGAAGTTGACAACGTCCATAAATCGTTCCGCAGCGACCTCTGGGCGCGCAAGGTTACCGCGGTGCACGGGTTGTCGTTCTCGGTGGGTGATGAAGGCATCGTGGGGTTCGTGGGTCCCAACGGGGCGGGCAAGACCACGACAATCAAGATGGTACTCGGATTGGTCAGGCCCGACAAGGGTGCGGTGCGCGTGTGCGGCATGGCGTCCTCCGAACCGCGCAGCCGTGACACCGTGGCATTCGTGTCGGAGCAGCCTTACTTCTACGCGCACCTGACACTGAGTGAGAGCCTCCGGTTCGTGGGTACAATCAGGGGTATTGATCGCGCCGGCCTCGAACCCGAGGTGTCGCGCGTGCTCGAAACAGTGGGGCTGAGCGCGCACGCCGTCAAGCGTGTAGGGCAGTTGTCGAAGGGGATGCAGCAGCGGCTGAACATGGCGCAGGCGCTGATGGGCGACCCGCGCTACTTCGTGTTCGATGAGCCGATGAGCGGGATGGACCCGCCCGGGCGGAGTCTGTTCCGACGCATCTTCCGCGACCTCCGGGACGCGGGCAGGACGGTGTTTTTCAGTACGCATATTCTCGAGGATGTCGAGGCGCTGTGCAACCGCGTGGTGGTGCTGTCGAAAGGGGAGAAGACGTACGACGGGTCGGTCGACGAGCTTCTTCGACGGGGATTCGAGGGCACCGAGATGGTGGTGCAGGGCATGGGCGATGATGTCGGCGCGGAGTTGCGGGCGATGGGGTGTGAGGTCACTGCGATGCAGGGGGCGCGGCTGGTGTTCGTACCGGCGGGCAGCGACATGCGGGCAGTGCAGGACACGCTGGTGAAGCGGGGGCTGTACTGCGACTCGATCGCGCAGCGCCGCAAGTCGCTCGAAACGCTTCTGTACGCGCCGGGAGGGGCATCATGAACCCGTTGCGCGTGATGACGGCGGTGGCGGCCAACACGGTCCGCGAGAGCGTGCGAAACAAAATCCTCTACAATATCGTGTTCGTCGGCCTGGGCGTCATCGTGTTCGCGGTGTCGCTTGGCGACTGGTCGGTGTTTGCGCGCGTGCAGGTGATGCAGGACTTCGGACTGGCGACCATGTCGCTCACGGGGCTGCTGCTGTCGGTGTTCATCGGGGTGGGACTGCTGGGGCGCGAGGTGTCAACCAAGACCATCTACCTGGTGGTGACCAAGCCCGTGGGAAGGGCTTCGTTTGTGGTGGGCAAGTTCATCGGACTGCTGTTCACGTTGTTCCTGAACTTTCTCCTCCTTGCCACCGTCTTCTGGGTCGCCATCCTGTACATGGGTGGCACACCGCACGCGTCGCTGCTGTCCGCG
>CAZJJT010000164.1:0-8772 GCA_964546395.1 uncultured Fibrobacterota bacterium | reverse complement strand
TGCCTTTCCTGCCGCCCAGGGAGCCACCATGCGCCCATGTGCCCTCCTGTCAATTCTCGTTCTGTGTGCCTCATCCGGTGCCCAGCCATCTGAGTGGCTTGCGCGCGGCCCCGGCGGCGGAGGCGCACTCTTTGCCCCGAGTTTCAACCCGTCCAACCCCGACGAGTACTACGTCTCGTGCGACATGAGCGAGCTCTACCACACGAGCGATTTCGCCGGGTCCTACGAAGTCGTGCCGTTCGGCCAGGTAGTCGGCGGCCACGCCTCCAGGGTGTGCTTCACCAGCAGCCCCGACATCCGCTACTGTGTCAGCTACGGCAACTGGCAGGTGGCACCGGTGAAATCCACCGACGGCGGCAGCACGTGGCAGCCGCTGGCCGGCAATCCCGACCCCTCCGAGGAAACGTTCTTCCTCGATGCCGACCCTGGCAGCACGCAGCGACTGGTGCTTGCGTACTATGGCAGCATCCACTACTCCTCTGACGGCGGCGCGTCGTTCACGCAGATCCACACGGCGCGCAACAGCGGAGCAGGCGTGCTGGTGGGAGGCGCGCTGTTTGCCGGCGACTCGATATTTGTCGGTACCAGCGATGGGCTGCTGGTATCGACCAACGGCGGTGCATCGTTCTCCCTCTCGCCTGCTTCGGGGATCCCCGCCGGGCAGCGCCTTCTGTCGTTTGCCGGCGCACGCGCGGGAAGCGTCACTCGTCTGTTCTGTATCACGGCCGACTCGGGTGATGTGTACCCGGGCATCGTGGGAAGCGACTACTGGGGACTGGCGAAAGGCGTGTACTCACTCGACTTCGGCACTTCGGCGTGGGTATCGCGACTCGGCGGCATCAGCCTGAGCAGTGAGTTCCCGATGTACGTCGCCATGGCCGGCAACGGTATCAACACGGTGTATCTCGGAGGCAGCGGCGACGACGACCTGGCGCACGTACTCAAGACCACCAACGCCGGACTGAACTGGGTCGAGACACTGCAGCTCACCAGCAACCAGAACGTGGCTACCGGCTGGTGCGGCTACCAGGGCGATATCAACTGGGGTTGGTCAGGGTCGCTGTTCGGCCTCGCGGTCTGCCCCACCGACGCCGACCGCGTGCTGTTCACCGACTGGGGATTCATCACGAAGAGCGCCGATGGCGGCGCGAGCTGGCAACAGGCGTATACCTCGCCCGCCGACCAGAACCCGGCAGGAAGTGCCACACCCAAAGGGCGCAGCTACCACAGCGTGGGCCTCGAAAACACCACCTGCTGGCAGATATTCTGGATAGACTCTCTCAACGTGTTCGCCCCCTACACGGATATCAAGGCAATCCGCAGTGTTGACGGAGGAGAGTCGTGGGGGTTCGACTACACCGGCCACACACAGAACACGATGTACTGGATGGTGCGGCACCCGCAGACCGGCACACTCTACGCCGCCACGTCGAGTGTCCACGATCTCTACGAGAGTACCTACCTGCAGGACAGCCGTATCGACGCGACGTATGCGGCGGGCAAAGTGCTGTTCTCCACTGACGGCGGCCACACATGGCAGGACCTGCACGACTTCGGCAAGCCCGTGTACTGGGTGGCACTCGACCCCACCAACCCGCAGCGACTGTACGCGAGCGTGGTGAACTACACACAGTCGCTCGGCGGCATCTATGTCACCGACGACCTCACCAGCGGCGCCGGCGCCACGTGGAACAAGCTGAGCGACCCACCGCGTACCGAGAGGCACCCGGGCAATATTGCAGTCCTCGACGACGGCACCCTCGTGTGCACCTACGCCGGCCGGCGCAACGCCTCGGGTGCGTTCACCGCCAGCTCCGGCGTGTTCGTGTACAACCCGGGCACCCAGCAGTGGTCCGACGTGTCGCACAACGATATGCGCTACTGGACACGCGACATCGTGGTTGACCCCTTCGATCAATCACAGAACACCTGGTACGTCTGCGTGTACAGCGGCTGGGGCGGCCCGCCCAACGACCTTGGCGGCGTGTTCCGCACCACCAACCGCGGCCAGTCGTGGAGCCGTATCAACGATCTGCACGCGGTACCGTCATGCGCGGTGGACCCCCTCGACAGTAACGGCATGTACGTGACTACCGAATCCGACGGGCTCTGGCACACCGGCAATCTCCGAAGCGCGTCGCCTGCGTTCACGCAAGTGCACAACTACCCGTTCTCGCACCCCCAGCGTGTGTTCTTCAACCCCTACCGCCCCACACAGGTCTGGGTCGCGAGCTTCGGCAATGGCATGCGCATGGGAGATACCGGCGGCTCACCCGTGGTGCAGCGAACTGCCGGCACACGCCCCACCGGGCACGGCCCCGTAGCAGTGAAACGGACCGGGCCGTGGCTCGTGGTAAGCGGCGGAGCCGTCACCCTCCGGCGAGTGCAGGCACTCAACCTGCGCGGCGAGCTCATCGGGGACATGCCCGTGCACTCGACAGTCACGCGGCTCAGAGCCGACGGGATGGCTGTCACTGCTCTGCGGGTATGGACCGACAGGGGAACGGTGAGTCTGGTGGCCGGTTGGTGAAGTGGCTGCCCTGCGCAGGGGCAACAATGCCATGCCCCAAGGACAATATTGTCCTAGCGTTGTCCCTCCAGTAGTACTATCTTGTTACGAAGTACTTCCCGGGGGAGATGAATGGATGCTCGCGAGCGGTTCCAGGCAGTGATGCGGTTCGGTGAAGCCGACCGTCTTCCGGTAGTCGAGTGGGCCGGCTGGTGGGACAAGACGATCGACCGGTGGCATGCGGAATCCCTTCCGCAGTCGCTCACCGACCGCTACGAGATCTGCCGCCACTTCGGTCTCGACTTGTGGCTGCAGACCTGGTTTCGCTCGGTACACTGGGAATGTCCCCATCCCGAGCATGGCCCGCTGGTCAGTTCCATGGAAGACTACGAACGGCTGCAGCCGTGGCTCTACCCGTGGCCCTCACCACAGATCGACGAGTACCGCCGTCTCGCGGACATGCGCCGTGCCGAAGGAGCCGTACTGTGGTGCACGTTCGAAGGACCGTTCTGGTTCCCACGCACGCTGCTGGGGATCGAGCAGCACTTCTATGCGTTCTACGAGCAGCCGGACCTCATGCAGCGCATCATCGATGACCAGGCGGGCTATGTGCTGAGACTCTTCGACGAGATCTGCCGGATAGAGCGTCCTGATTTCGTCACGCTCGCCGAGGACATGAGTTATCGCGGTGGCCCGATGCTTGGGGTTGAGCTGTTCGAGCAGTACGTCACACCGTTCTGCCGACGCGTGCTGCCCGCCATGCGCGAGCGCGGCGTGTGGAGTTTCATCGATACCGACGGTGATATCACGCTGGCGACCCAGTGGTACGTGAACGCCGGTGCAGACGGTATCCTGCCGGTGGAGCGTCAGGCAGGCACCGATATCGCGGCACTCCGCACGCAGCTTCCTGCGGTCCGGTTCATCGGCGGGTACAACAAGCTGGTGATGGACAAGGGCGAAGCGGCCATGCGCGAGGAGTTCGAGCGCCTGATGCCGATCGCCTCACAGGGCGGGTTCGTGATCGCCTGCGACCACCAGACCCCGCCGCAGGTGAGCTGTGAAGACTACCTTCTGTACCTGCGGCTGATGAAAGAGTACGGGGCGCTCGTAACGGCATAGCGTGGCCATCGCGGTGCCGGCAGTTTCTCCAGTGTTCCTGCGTGCTGCGCAGCGGTGAGCAGCGCCGGCGCCGCATGCTGTCCGATGTGACCGCCACACTGCCGATGGGCCGACACTATCTTTTGCGGGTGCAGCGCCTGTCGGACGGACCGCCCGAAACATGAGCAGGGAACGACCCAAGGAAGACACACAGTTGCGCAGGGCCCTGGAGAAGACCGTGCCCGCGGTCGACTTCACTCCCGCGGCCGTGGCCCGTGAGCGGGAGCAGACCGAATCCGACAGTGCTTTGATGCCGACGCCGCAGCAGCTCCTGCAGCGTACCCGCGAGGCGTCGGACGGTACCATGGCCACCGACACGTCATCGCTGGAGTTGTCCCACTTCGGGGTCAGTGACTCTGTTCCGGAACAGCTTCGCTGGGAAGAGGGCAGTACCGGCCCCCGCTTCAGTGTCGAGCAGCAGATCGGCTCAGGCGGCACCGGGCGCGTGTATGCTGTGCGAGATCACAGTCTCAATCGCACCATTGCGGTCAAGTTCCTCAAACGCAGGACCGGCAAGAGCACCGGCGTCCGTCAGCACTTCCTGCACGAGGCCCGGGTGACGGCCATGCTCGAACATCCGAATATCATGCCTGTGCACGATATCGGGGTGACGCAGAGCGGTGAAGTGTACTTCACGATGAAGAGCATACACGGCAGCTCTCTGGGTGATGCGATCCGCGCGGCGAGTGAGGGGAAGGCACCGGGGGCCCTCGGGAGCATCGATGAGCGTATCCGGGTGTTTCTGAAAGTCTGTGACGCACTCACGTTCGCACACCACCGCGGGTTCATCCACCAGGATGTCAAGCCCGACAACATCATGTTGGGCGAGTTCGGCGAAGTGCTGCTGCTCGACTGGGGCAGTGCCTTGGAGCGCTTGGAGATCGACACGGTGTCCGGCAAGGCGCTGTACGGTACGCCGGCCTACATGAGCCCCGAGCAGGCGCGCCGGGAGTCGGTGAGCGAACGGAGTGATATCTACTCGCTTGGCGCCACGCTGTTTCATGCACTGCTTCTGCGCCACCCCACCTGGGCCGAGGACGCCGAGGGGTTCTGGGAGAAGAAACGCAGCGGGATTGTCGATGAGCCGTCGGACGCAGAGCGACGGACGGTGCCGGCAGCTCTGCTGGCCATTACTCTGAAAGCCCTGAAAGCTGATCCCGACGAGCGGTACGCGACGGTCGACGAGTTCGCCAGCGACCTGAAGGCGTACCAGGCCGGGCTGGCCGTCTCGGCTCACCGCGAATCTCTGCTCGAGAGGTTCGGCCGCTGGTACCGGCGCAACCGCCGGTTCTTCTGGACCGTATCCGCTGCCACTGCTGTCGTCGCGGCCGTGGCCGGCCTGTTCTTCAGGGAGAAGATTCTCGAAGTGATGACATGGCGCGCCCTGTATGCTGAGGATTTCGAGCAGACCACCACCGAGCAGCTGGCCCGGCGCTGGCACGCGTATGTGTCGTACAACTGGCTGGGCATCTCGCGCGACACGAGCAGGGCCCTTGGCGGGTGGGAGGTGCGGGACGGCGCACTGGTCGGTCGCGGAGAAAGCTCGTTGTACGACCTCACCTTCACTTCACCGGTCCCCGGCGATATCCGTGTCGAATGGGACGTGACGTGCCTGCGGCTGACCAACTACTTCAACTGCTATGTCGCCGGTGCCACGCGCGCCGCAGGGTACACGTTCCACACCGGGATGGGCGGCCCGCGGATGATCACGCTTACCAAAGGGCCCGAACTGCTGCAGCTCGACCGGGCACAGCGGCAGACCGCCCTCGAGGTGAACCAGACGTACCGGTTCCGCATGGAGCGCGAGGGCAAACACATCCGCCTGAACATCGACGGCGAACAGGTACTGGACTACGTGGATAACGACGTACTTGCCGGGGTGGACCACCAGACGTTCGGCTTTGAGACCTGCAACGGCAATACCGTCCGCATCGACAACATCGAAGTGTACTACCATCCGCTGCCACTGAAGGTGTCGCCGCTTGCCACACCGGACAGGTTCCTCGAGGAAGGGCTGTACGGTCGGGCCAGGGCGCTCTACGAAGGGCTGTGGCTAGCCTACCCCGAGCGGGATGTCGGGGCTGAAGCGCTGTTCAAGATGGGCCGTTGTCTGCGGCTGCTCGACAGCGCGGAGGCGGCACTATCGACCCTCGAGACGTTCGAGCAGCGATACCCGAACCACGAACGCATCGCCGAGTCCAACTATGAGCGTGCGCGCGTACTTATCGCCATGGGAAAGGTTGCCGAGGGAGAGGATGTCTACCGGGGGATGGCCCGCGCACACCCCGGGCACCCGTTGCTGCGCAACATCCTGCACGAGATGTCCGACACGCTCATGGCGGAACTGACCGTCCGGTACCGCACGGTCGGCAACGGCATGGACAGCGCACGTGACGCGGCCACGATTGCGTGGATCGACGAGCGCGAGCGGGCGGTCCGGGCCTGGGCCGTCGAACTGGGCCTCGCGCACGAACGAGTGGAGTTCCTCGAGCGGGCCATGGCTGCACTGCAGGACTACATGACAATCGACTCGCTCGAGGTGCGGTTTCCGTACCAGCGTGCGATGCTTGCCTCACGCGTGGTGAGCTTCGGGCAGTACGACCGCGTGTTCGCCGAGTACGCCGACCAGGCGTCGGCGCGCCTGGCTGCCCTGCGTGCCACGGCACAGTACACACGCATCCTGCACGACTTCCCTCACCTGAGGAACGAGTGCGCCGCAAGCCTGCGCGAACTGGGTCGGTTCGAAGATGTCCTCAGGTACTATCCGGACCAGCGAAGCGAGTGCGCCCGGGCGCTGCTGCGCCTCGGAAGGTACGAGGAACTGCTGGCCGCCTACGCCGACCAGGTCTCCCTGTGCGACTCAGCCCTCCTGCGCCTGGGTCGCCCAGGCGAAGTCCTCGACCGCACTCCGCCGCTGCACAGCCACGCGCTTCTCGCGGCGGCAACCCTCGGCCTGCCGCCGTCGGCGGCCATCGAACGGCTGCAGGACAACCAGGGCGCAGTCGCCTCCGCCTACGAACTGTCCGGCCATTTCGACAGAGCAGTCAGTATGATGTGGAATGCGGCGGACAGCTATGTAATCGGCGGCAGACGGTCGGTACGCATGGCACTGCTGGTGCTGCACAACGCACGCCCGGATCGAATGCTCGAACTCAGTGACGACAAGTACTGGAGAAGGATCGGGCTGGCCGAACTGGGGCGCGGCGAGGAGGTGCTGGCGTGGCGGCCCGCGAACCGCGAGCAGTACGCGGATGCACTCAGGGAGATGGCGATGTATGACTCGATACTGTCGTACATCCCCGACCATAGAATCCGGTGCGTAGAAGCACTGAGATTAGCCGGGCGCAACGAGGAGATTCTGCGGCGCTACCCGGAGAACGTGAATGCCTGTGCCACTGCACTGGTCATGCTGGGCAGAGCGAGGGAAGCCATCGAGCGGTTCCCGGAGATCCGGACGCTGCGCGTGAGTGCCCTGCAGGCAGAAGGAAAGTACGAAGAGATCCTCGATGGCTTACCGGATATCGCGGCGGGGTGTGCCGACGCACTGGCGGCACTGGGGAGAATCGAAGAGCTGGTCAAGCGCTACCCCGAGTACCGTAGCGTACACGCGAGGGCACTGCTCGCCCGGGGCCGGTTTGAGGACGTGGTGACAGGATACCCCGACCAGGCACTCCCATATGCGTTCGCCCTGATACACCTTGGTCGTGGTACGCAGATACCACGCTCGGGTGATACGTGGGTGCTGACGCCACCCGGGGACATGGCGGCGACGTACTACCGGGCCCTGTGGGAGTGGCGCACGGGGCGGCGCCGGGTGGCCGACTCGCTCTTCGCACTGCCGTTGCGCCACGGCTACGCCGAGTCAGGCTGGTACCCGTTGCGCTTCTCGCGCTTCCTTCTGCCCAGCCTGCTGCACGAACTGGCCGGGTCGCGAGGGGCGCTTGCGGCGGCATGCCGCCGGGTGTCTGCCAGGTACCCAGCCGCGTTCCGGCGGCAGTTGTGGCACGAAGCGCAGTATCTCTGCGGAGCGATCGGTGACAAAGAGTTCCTGTCTCAACCGCACGGCGAGCGTGTCGCCGAACGGCTGGCCCTGATGCGTGCCGTACGGGCCGATGTGTCCGGCCGGGCAGACAGCGCGCTGGCAGCCTATCGGCAGGCAGTCGATATCGTGCGAGTACCCGCGCCGGATCCGGTGTCATCACTCGTCGATGATCCGGTGGTTGCCGCGTTCGTCGCGTGGCGGATGGACGTACTGGCGGGCCCATAGGCGCGAGTCGCGCGCGCCGTCTCCGCGGCAACCAGCTACCGCACGCCATTCGCTCGGTAGTATGCGAGCGCTTCCACGAGCGCTTCGATGTTCTCCCAGGGCACACCCGGTGTGATGGACGATGACACACCCAGAAACAGCCCTGTGCGCGGGCCATTCTCCACAAGCCACCGCAGCTGGTCGCGGACGTCCTGCGGTGTCCCGCGCGGCAGCGTGGTTGTGACCGACACACCTGCCATGATCAGCGGGGTGGAACCACTTCGCGTTCTAAGTGTGCATATGTGTGTGTAGTCCATGCCGTCCTCGTACTGGAAGCCCTGGAACCCTTCGATACCAACATCAATCAGCCGCGGTATCATACCCATCAGGTTCCCGTCACAGTGCCACACGAGCTGGATGTCTGAACCGATGACCGGCTCAAGGCACCTGGCGAAATGAGGCAACCACATCCTGTCGAGTGTGGCAATGTCCACAAGCGTACCGCGCGAGTCGGCCATGTCGTGGTCCAGGCGGAACATCCGTGGCAGCTTCCCCCTGCGTACCGCATCGACCGCGGCCCGATTGTTCAGCAGAGCCCAGTCCGCCTGCAGAGAGAAGGACTGCTCGACCACATCCGGGTACATGAGCATGGCCATGAAGAAGTTCTCGTACCCGTAACGGTCGTACAGAAGATGCGGGAACGTGATGTAGCCGTATCCCGATTTCAGTATGTCCGGCCCGAGGAGACGTTGTGCCTGTGACTCACTTTCGAGGATCTCCTGCGATCTGCGGTCAGCGTCGAAGCCTGCGATCGCTTCCCGCATGCGGGGGAACTCAACCGACTCGAGGTGCTCAACGA
>CAZJJT010000163.1:5177-8829 GCA_964546395.1 uncultured Fibrobacterota bacterium | reverse complement strand
GTCCTCGAGCAGCGTGAAAAACGCGGCTTCCGGCTCAATCATCCAGAACTCGCAAAGGTGGCGCGTGGTGTTCGACTTCTCAGCGCGGAATGTCGGTCCGAACGTGTAGATGCGCCCGAGCGCCATCGCGTAGCACTCGCCCTCGAGCTGCCCGCTGACTGTCAGTCCCGCCTTCTTCCCGAAGAAGTCCTTCGAGTAGTCAACCACGCCGTCTTCAGTGCGCGGGAGGTCGGCGGGGTCGAGCGTGGTGACGCGGAACATCTCGCCGGCGCCCTCGCAATCGCTTGCCGTGAGGATTGGCGTGTGCACGTTGTAGAATCCGCGTTCCTGGAAAAACGTGTGGACTGCATAGATCAGCGAGTTGCGGACACGCGATACGGCACCGATCGTGTTTGTGCGCGGACGCAGGTGGGCGATCTCGCGCAGGAACTCCAGCGAGTGGTGTTTTTTCTGCAGGGGGTAGTCAGGCGGCGCGATGCAGTACACGGTCACCACCGAAGCCTTCAGTTCGTACTTCTGTCCCTTCGCCGGCGAAGAAACCAGCTCGCCCTCCACCGAGACACTGCTCCCCGTGGTAAGCTTTGCGATTTCGGAAGCGTAGTTGCTCAGTGATTCATCAGCAACAACCTGCAGCCCGGCCATGCACGAGCCGTCCGTGAGTTCGAGAAACGAAAACCCTTTCGAGTCACGCCTGGTCCGCACCCATCCCCGGGCCGTGACACTCCCCCGGGGCCCTTCGCTGGCCAGTATGTCCACTATTCTCTCTGGCAATGCTTCGTCTTTCATCTCTTGTCTCCTCAGGGCCGCGACCGCGGCCCGTCATATAGCTCGCACGCGTTCCACTTGCGGCATGCCTGCTACGCCCATCAGGAAGGGGTAGCCGGCAGACCACGCCGCACAGTGGGCTGCGGCCAGGGGAATGCGTTCCCCCCCCCACCGCACCACCTCCCTGCTATTCGCCCTGGTAGTCGATAAGCGTCACGGGATTGTACTTGCCGACCTTGGCCGCGAAGTTGAGGAACGGCAACCCGATCACCCCGAACATCCCGGCAACCGTCGCTCCCGCCCGCTCCACCATCTTCGCAACAGCTTCGAGCGTACCACCGGTAGCGATCAGATCATCGATGATCAGCCAGTTTCGTTTCGGGGTCAAGTCAGCGGTATGTATCTGGAGGGTCGCAGTGCCGTACTCCAGCGCGTAGCTCTCTTCCATGGTTGTGCCCGGCAGCTTCCCCTTCTTGCGGGCCAGCACGAGCGGAACGTTGCGGTGCAGCGCGAATGCCGACCCGAGCAGGAAGCCTCTGCTTTCGATGGCAATCACCCCGTCCACCTTCACCTTCTCGTACTTCTTCAGCATCTCGCTTACCACGTACGAGTAGGCCTCGGGACTGGCGAAAATGCTGGTGACGTCGTAGAACAGTATCCCTGGCTTGGGGAAATCCGGCACCTTGCGAATGGCGTCGTCGAGGTTCATCGTGTCCTCACCCTTCAGAAGGCTGTTGAGCGGTGAAAATAGTGAGTGGGAACGGCGCAGTTGCGTCCACACCCGCCACGCCGCACTCACCCGTAGTTGGCCGCGGCGAAGTCCCAGTTGACCAGGTGCTCCAACCAGGCGGTGACATATTTGTCTCGCTGGTCCTGGTAGTCCATGTAGTACGCGTGCTCCCACACGTCGAGCGCCAACAGCGGTTTGCGGCCCTCGACAACCGGCGACTTCTGGTAGTCACTCCAGTGCACGGCCAGCGTACCGCTCTCCTTCACGAGCCACACCCACCCGATTCCGATCGTGCGCGAGGTCTCCAGGAGCGACTGCTTCAGCTTGTCGAACGACCCGAACGAGTCTTTCACCGCCTGCGCAAACGCGGCAGCCTTGCGTGGCTCTTTCCCGCCGTTGGGCTTCATGCTCTGCCAGTACACGTTGTGACTCCAGAGCAGTGAAGCCACCACCGACATGCTCTCGTCGAACAGAATCCCGCCAGTGGTCCCGGTGACTATCTGCTCGAGCGACAGGCCCTGGTACTCGGGACGAGTGGCGATGTAGTTCACCAGGGTCTTGAAGTACAGCTTGTGGTGGCCATTGTAGTGCAGGTGCACGGTGCGTTGCGAGATATGCGGCTCGAGCCCGTTGGCCACGTACGGCAACGGGGGCATCGGGATGAGTTCAGCCGCGGTCTCGACCGCACTCTCTTGCGCCCGCCCTCTGCCCGCAGCGCCGCCCAGCGCCAGTACCGACACCGCGGCCGCACCGCTCCGCATGAACCCGCGACGGGACACCTGGAACTCGCCCAAACCCATGCCGTACCTCCCCTGCCGCTCCCGCGAACACCCCGATGTAGTTTGCCTTCGGGTGCAATATACCAGAAGCGAAGGGCGACGTAGTTGAGTTGTCTGTGGAGGCAGTCATGGCCAGACCCTCGGTGCCGCATATCTCTCGCGCAACCATCCGCATCACCGACCTCATGCTGCGCACGGTCATCGGGATCAACGACTGGGAGCGCAGCAAACAACAGGACATCGTAATCAACCTGGCGCTCGAGTTCGACCCCTCTGAAGCGGTGCGCAGCGACCGTATCGAGGACACCGTCGACTACAAGAAGGTCAAGCGGCGCGTCATTTCGCTCGTGGAGCGTTCGAAGTTCGGGCTTGTCGAGAAACTGGCGCACGCGGTCCTGTGCGAGGCCCTGAAGGAGCGCACGGTGCTGGCCGCAACAGTGCGCATCGACAAGCCGCACGCCCTTCGCTTCGCCCAGTCGGTTTCGGTTGAGATGCGCGCGGAGCGAGACCGGTGAACCGCGCAGTGGTAGGCGTCGGGTCGAACATCGACCCCGACCGCAACGTACCCGCCGCCCGCGCCCTGCTGGCTTCCTCGCACCGCCTCCTCGCCGAGTCCGCGTTCGTCCGCACCGCACCCATCGGTTTCCCCGATCAGCCCGATTTTCTCAACGGTGCATTCCTTGTGGAGACCGCGCTTGACCGCACGGCATTCGAACACGACCTCCACCGTGTCGAGCAGGAGCTCAACCGGGTGCGTACGGCCAACCGCAACGGCCCGCGCACAATCGATCTCGACCTCACAGCCTGGAACGGCGCCATAGTTGACCCGGACTACCACACCCGTGCGTTCCTCCGCGCGGCGGTCGACGAGCTCCTCGGTACGGGGGCCGACAGCGGGTCCGTTCACCCCCGGGACGCAAACAACAGGTAGTTTCCCGGCGATGCTCTTTCGACTGTCATTCGTGTGCGCTGCACTGGTCTTGCCGCTGTCGTGGCCCCAAGCTGCTGACACGCTGCGAGTCGATGCGGCCGCGGGGGTCGTAGAAGCCGCCGCGCGGTACCATCCCGAGCAGTTCAACCGCGGCACCGGCCTGCACCAGCACCACCTTGTTGTATGGGAACACGGCAGGGCGGCCGGCAACGCGTTGTTCACCACGTACGCTTCAGACAGCGCGCTCTACGAGGCACTTACGATGGCCGGCGCCGTGCCGGGGAACAACCTCACGGAAGAGTCGTGGACCAGGCGCACCAGCACGCGTTCCGCAGAGCCTGACAAACGTGTGGAAGGAACGCCTGTCGTCCTGGAGATCGTGGTCGGCAAGCGCGTTCTGCCTCTGAGCGAGATCCTTATCGATCTCAATGGCGCCCCCTTCGACCT
>CAZJJT010000163.1:0-5167 GCA_964546395.1 uncultured Fibrobacterota bacterium | reverse complement strand
CTTCGATTCGGCGGCAACCTTGCGCTGATTCCGGTGTGGCGTTCCGGCTGCGTGGTCTGTCTACAGAGCTGCCCGGGCGGGAAGATAGGCAACCGCGCGTACACGATGCGCGACCTGGCGAAGGGGGTGCCGCGGTTCGATGTGCCGGAGTCGGTGCCATTCGAGCAGGGCACCGAGGTCCTTGTCCGGTTCAGTGTCCACAAGGAGCAGTAGACATGCGAGCGGATCACGTGTTCGGCCGGGTCGTTCTGGGGCTCATCGCGTGTGCGACAGTCGGCCGTGCGTTCGACCTGACCTACCAGGGCTACGCGCAGTTCCTGGCTGAGTACCTGTGCCCGGAAGGCGTGGTGTACAGTCGTATCGGGGGCGACCCCCGCATCGAAACCATCGCCCGGGAGCTGGCCGCGTTGTCGGAGCAGGAGTTCGACGCGTTGCCAACAGCCGACCAGGTTGCCTACCTGATCAACCTGTACAATTTTCATACGGTCGCCCTGATCGTTCGCCACTACCCGCTCACGACCGGCATCCGCGACATCGACAAGCCCTGGGACCGGGAGTTCATCCCGCTGTTCGGCCAAAATGTATCGCTCAACCACATCGAGCACGACCTGCTGCGCAAGGACTACGACGAGCCTCGCATTCACTTTGCGCTCAACTGCGCCTCCAAGGGGTGTCCGCGCCTGTCCCCTCAGCCCTACCGCGGTGCTGCACTCGAGCCGCAGCTCGATGAGGTCGCCAGGCAATTCCTCGGAGATACCACGCATAATCGTATCGAGGGCGGGAAGCTGTGGTTGTCAGAGATATTCGACTGGTACGGAAACGATTTCAAGGGCAGGTACAACGGCTACCTGCCGTATGTCATGAAGGTACTGGGACTCTCGGGCACGTACAAAGTGAAGTTCCTGGACTACGACTGGACGCTCAACGAGGCCCCACCGTGCAGCAGGCAGCGGGAGTAGGCGGTCGCACCGTTGCGGCGACGGGGGTAGCGCTGTGCCTCGCAGGAGCATCCCTGGTCGCCCTGCAGGGCCCTGATATCGCCGCGCACTGGTCCTACCTGGCCGCCTGTGCCGCCCTGTTCACCGGCATGCTTCTTCTGTGGGCGTCGCGTCCCCGGGACCATGCGCTGCAGTGGCTCCTCTTCCTTGGCATCCTGGTCCGTCTCTGCTTCCTGCGCTTTCCCCTCAGCGATGATGTCAACCGGTACCTGTGGGAAGGGCTGATCCAGCTGCACGGGTTCGACCCGTTTGTCACACCACCCGACTCCCCCTCGCTGGGATTCCTTCGCGACGCCCTCTGGGAGGGAATCAACCACCGCGGGTTCGCGACAGTCTACTGGCCGCTCGCGCAGTTGCTGTTCCGCTTCGCCGCTTTCCTCAACCCTTCTCCCTGGGTGTGGAAACCGCTGGCGCTGTTGATGGACAGCGGCGTGATGCTGCTCGTGGTGCTCTGCCTGCGCAGCCTCAACCGTCCGGTCCACCACGCCCTGCTGTATTGGCTCAATCCACTGGTGCTGGTATCAACCGCGGGTGAGGGGCACGTGGAGGTAATGGGCGTGCTGCTGCTGATGCTGGCGCTTTGGGCACGGCTGCGCAACAGGCACACCCTCATGTACGCGGCGCTGGGGCTTGCGGTGATGGTGAAGGTGAGCCTGGTGATAGCGGTCCCCCTGATGATCCGGCGGGAAACGTTGAAGTACAGCTGGGCGATGCTGCTCCCGTTCGGGCTCTTCCTGCTCTACCCGCACGGGGCGATGCACGCGCTGGAAGTCCCCCTCCGCTTCGCCCGTGAGTTCAGCCACAACGGGCTCGCGTTCAGTCTGCTCGAACCACTCTGTGGAGCGCACACCCGCACGGCAGCGTTTTCTCTGCTCCTCACCGTGCTCGCTTTCGTGTTCTTCCTTGACCCCAACCCCTGGCATGCGCTCCGCGGTGCGCTCGCCGCATTCGTCATACTCTCACCGACCATGCACCCGTGGTACCTGACGTTGCTCACCCCCCTGCTCTGCTTCGCCGTCTCCCCCGCCTGGCTGACGCTGCACCTGACCGTGCTGCCCCTCGCGTTCTTTTTCAGCCCCCAGGCGGCCGGTACGTGGTGGAGCGACCGCGTGCTTCTGATGAGCATCGAGTACACCCCCTTTCTTCTGGCTGCCATAGTCGCTCTGGCCTGGCGCCTGCGTGCGACGCCGCGACGGCACGGAGCGCTCCCGAGCGTGTCGGTGGTGATTCCCACGCTCAACGAGCGCGATACGATCGCGGGGTGCATCGAAGCCGTCCGCGCGCAGAACGTCGATGCGCAGGTGGTCGTGTCGGACGGGGGCTCCACGGACGGGACGCTCGGGGTGCTCGCGCAGTTGCCGGATGTGCTGGTCGCGCAGGCCCCACGGGGTCGCGGCAGACAGATCGCCACCGGGCTCACGCGGTGTACCGGCGAGGTAGTGGTGATAGTCCACGCCGACTCACGGCTCGTGCCGGGTGTGCTTGTGCGCATGCAGCGATGGCTTGCCGCCGATCCCGATGCCGTCGGTGGGGCATGTGGCGCACGCTATGACAGCCCTTCATTGCGCTTCCGACTCACCGAATTGCTGAACTCCGCACGCGCCGTGCTGTTCGGGGTCACGTTCGGCGACCAAGCCCAGTTCTTCCGTCGCGAGCACGCCGATACCGTGCCGCCGTACCTGCTGATGGAGGATGTGGAGATCTCGTTTCGTCTCCAGGAGCGGGGCCGCTGCGTATTCATCCCGAACGGCGTGCAGGCTTCCACGCGCCGCTGGACCTCACACGGCTATGCCGTGAATTTTTTCCGGGTCCTGTTCCTCACCGGTCTCTACGTTGTCAGGCGCCGGTGTGGGCTGCTCAGCGACGACTGCAGCGAGTTCTACCGGAGGTACTATGATACACCTGCCTGACATGGTGACCGTCGTGTTTGCCAAGGTCCCCGGCATGGGCATCGCCAAGCAACGGATCGCCGCGCAGAGCGACCGGGCAACCGCTGAGCGGGTCTACGGCGAACTCCTTGCGGTCACCGCACGCGTTCTGCAACCGCTCAGGCACTGCGTTGCATTTACCGGCGCCGACACTCCGGGAGCACTTGAGACGGTGTTCCCGCACGCCCTCGAGTTCTTTGCACAGCAGGGAGACACGCTTGGGAACCGGCTGCAGGCGGCCACGTACCGCCTGCTCGACAGGGGCGCCACCGGCGTGTGTGCCGTGGGGTGTGACTGCCCGTCGATGAGCGCCGCGGACATCGAGCAAGCCGCACTGCGTCTTCGTGAGAGCGACAGTGTGGTGCTTGGGCCGGCTGCCGACGGCGGATACTATCTTGCCGCGTGCCACCGCGAAGGCGCGGTGATATACGACGCACAGGGATGGAGTACCCCGCGCCTGCTTCAAGAAACCACGGAAATACTCAAGCGTAACCAGTTGCGGTACTCCCTGCTGCAGCCCCGCACCGACATTGACACACTGGAGGACTACCACCAATGGCAACACTCTCGACGAAGCGCCGCTCAGAAGCGATCTCAGCTCTTTCCGTAGCAACCGTGCTGCTCTGCTGGGGATGCCACGGGACTCGGCCCGACTATGTCGGCAGGGGGACCGGATCATTTGCCCCGTGCCCCGAATCGCCCAACTGCGTGTCGACCTATGCCGCCGACAGCATGCACCGGGCAGACCCGCTTACCTACGAGGGCGATGCGAGCGCGGCGATGGAGCGCTTGGCCGGTGTCGTCGACTCCATGAAACGGACCAGGATCGCCACTCGCAGCGACACGTACCTGTACGTCGAGTACACCTCGGCATTCTGGCGGTTCGTTGATGACGTGGAGTTCATGGTGGATGACTCGGCGAAGGTGATACATTTCCGCTCGGCGTCGCGACTGGGCTTCTCCGACATGGGCGTGAACCGGCAGCGGATGGAGACGGTGCGTTCGCTGTTCGAGGCAGCCAACGCCGGGCAGAAGAAGGGCGAAGATTGAGCCATGGCAGTGCAGAACCGATACGATTCGATGAAGTACCGGCGGTGCGGGCGAAGCGGCCTGATGCTTCCGGAGTTGTCTCTCGGCCTGTGGCACAACTTCGGCGGGGTGGATTCGATTGAGACAGCGCGCAGAATGGTGCTGCGGGCGTTTGACCTGGGGATCACCCACTTCGACCTGGCCAACAACTACGGCCCGCCGCCCGGTTCGGCGGAAGAAACGTTCGGCAAGATTCTACGCGCGGATCTGCGCACGTTCCGCGACGAGATGATAATCTCGACCAAGGCCGGGTACCGCATGTGGCCCGGGCCCTACGGTGAATGGGGATCGCGCAAGTACCTGGTCGCAAGCCTCGACCAGAGCCTCACGCGCATGGGTCTCGACTACGTCGACATCTTCTATCACCACCGCCCCGACCCCGCCACGCCCCTCGAGGAGACCATGGGAGCCCTGGACCATGTCGTACGGCAAGGCAAGGCCCTCTACGCCGGGATTTCGTCGTACACACCCGAGCAGACGCTCGAGGCAAGCCGCATGCTGCGTTCGCTGGGCACGCCGTGTACGATTCATCAGCCCGTCTACAGCATGTTCAACCGTGGGGTGGAGCAGGGGCTTCTCGACGTGCTGGAACTGGAAGGCATCGGCTGCATCGCGTTCTCGGTGCTGTCCCAGGGGTTGCTCACCGACCGCTACCTCGGCGGGGTCCCTGCCGACTCGCGTGCACGCAAGCCGCACGGGTTCCTGAAGGAAGCCGCAATCACGGAGGAGTACCTCGCACAGATCCGCCGCCTGCATGAACTGGCTGCTCAACGCGGCCAGACCACGGCCCAAATGGCGCTCAGTTGGGTGCTTCGCCACCCCGGCATGACCTCGGCGCTGATGGGGGCAAGCCGTGTGTCGCAGATAGAGGACTCGGTCGGGGCGTTGGCGGCAGCGCCGTTTACCTTGGAAGAGCTGAAGCAGATAGACGGGATCCTGTCCTGAAGGAGCACTGAGCATGGCACGCATCGGTTCGGTCGACGAGGCACTCGGAATCGCGATCCAGATCGAGATGAACGGCAAGGAGTACTACCTCCAGGCAGCCCGCGTGCAGCAGAGCGATGATGATTCGCGGGAGTTGCTCACGCTGGCGGCCATGGAAGACACACACCGCGAGACATTTGAGCGGATGCGCACTGAAGCGCGGAAGGG
>CAZJJT010000162.1:0-8835 GCA_964546395.1 uncultured Fibrobacterota bacterium | reverse complement strand
CGGAGCTTTCGCACGGCAGGCAGGGCGCGGGGTGTGCACTTCGGGTTTCGGTCGACGGCGTTGCGGTGCGTGTCGACACCAGCGCCGGCGGCAGGACGCCGCTGGAGCTGGCTGGTCTGTCGCCCGGGACGCACACGCTCCGCATCGAGCTGGAGCGTGTCGGCGCAGAGGGTCCGATCGACACGCTGAGAGAACTCCGACTCGTCTAGCCACGCGCAATCCGGTTCGCCACCCAAACGTATCTTCAGACAGTCAGTAGGTACACGGAACCGGCTTCCGGGAGGTGCGGAGCATGGTGTGTTGTGAGAGAGGATGGAAGGATGGTGCGGTGGTTGGTGCCGTATGCTGTGTTCTGCTTGCCGGCTGCTCGGGCAAGGGCGGCGAGCACGATGCGGCCTCGGGCGCTTCACGCAAGCCCCCCGTGGCCGTGGAAGCGGTCACGGTGACTGCCGGTATCCTCGACCGCACTGTATCGGCTTCGGGGACGGTGCTCGGGCGTAACGAAGCCACCGTGGTGAGCGAAACGGACGGTGTGATCACGCAATCTTCATTCGAACTCGGCGAGCGGGTACGATCGGGTGCGGTGCTGGTACGTGTCGACGATCGTATCAGGAAATCGGCGATGGAGAGCGCGCTGCAGCAGTACGAGACTGCACGGACCAATCTCGATGCGGCGCGCAAGCTGGAATCGACCGGTGGCACGGCGCGGGCCGAGGTGAACCGTCTGGATGCGGTGGCGAGCGCCGCGCGGGTGGCCTACGAGGCGGCACAGAAGGCGTGGGAGGATTGCACGGTCCGCGCGCCGATTGACGGGTACGTCGCTTCGAAGGACGGTGCGGTAACGAAGGGCAACTATCTCAGTCGCGGCGTGCGTGTCGCGCACGTTGTCGATCTCTCGGTGCTCCGGGTGAGTATCGGGGTGGGGGAGCGTGAGGTGGGGCAGGTGCGCGAGGGAGCGGCGGCACGGGTGTCGGTTGCCGCGCCGTGTACGCCGAACGAGTTTGATGCGGTGGTGAAAGCGGTGGCTGCCGGAGCCGACCCCGGTTCGGGCAGTTTCGCGGTCGTGGTGGAATGGAAGAACACGTGCGGTACGGGGATCAAGTCGGGCATGACCGCGACGGTCACCATCCCGAGCGCGGGTCAGGACACGGTGGTGGTAGTGCCGAGCGCGGCGCTGGTGGTGCGGGACGGGCGTGACGCGGTGCTGGTGGCGGCGGGTGACCGGACCGTCGTGCGGCCCGTCCGCAAGGGCCGCGTGGCCGGCAACCGCACACACATCGTGGATGGCGTCCAGGCGGGTGAGGTGGTTATCATGTCGGCGCTTGGGTCGCTCGGGCCCAACGATCCGGTGACTGTCACACTGGTCGGCAGAAGCGGTACCTGGCAGTAGGGGCGGTCATGAGTATCGGCAAGTGGTCGGTGAACAATCCGGTTCTGCTGAACGTGCTGATGGTGAGCATCGTGCTGCTGGGCGCGTTCAGCGCCCTGCGCCTTCCCCGCGAGCAGTTCAGCGAAGTCCCGTTTTTCTGGGCGACAATAGTCGTTGCCTATCCAGGGGCTTCGGCCGCCGATGTCGAGCAGGCGGTGACCGTCCCGATCGAAAATGAGATGGCCGGTCTCAGGAAGCTCAAGAAGGTCAGTTCCGACACGCGCGAGGGCATCGCGCTGGTGCGCGTCGAGTTCGACGACGGGATCGGCAAGAGCGATTTCGACCGGTTGTTCCAGGAAGTGCAGACACGGTTCAACAAGGTCGCGCTGCCCGAGGGGGCACTCGATCCGCTTATCGACGATTTCTCTTCCTCTGACTTCCTTCCTGTCGTCGAGGTGGTTCTGCACGGCGAGCTGGCAGAGCCGGAGCTGAATCGCCTTGCGCTGCGCCTCCAGGACCGCTTCGCGCGGATTCCCGAGGTGGAGAACGTGGTGCTTGCGGGCAACCGCGAGCGGCAGTTCCGTATTGAGGTCGACCAGGCGCGTGCCGAAGCGCTGGGGGTATCGCTGTCGGACATCTCGCGTGCGGTGCAGGGCCGCAGTGTGACTGTGCCTGGTGGGACGCTCGAAACGCCCTCGCGGGAGTACCTGGTGCGCACGGACGGCGAGGTGAAGCAGGCGGCCGACCTGAGCGGTGTGGTTGTGCGCGGCGCCCGGATGGGGGGGGTGGTGCGGCTGTCGGATGTTGCGCTCAGCCATGACACACTCGACCCGCGGGCGCCTGCGATGCGGTTCAACGGCACAGGTGCCGTTGCGCTGAAAGTGGCGAAGGTGGTGGGGGGAAACTCGGTAGCGGTGGTGGATGCGGTGCAGGACGTGCTCGAGGCGTTTCGCTGGGAACTCCCCGCGGGGGTGCGCATCGCGCTGTTCAACGACTCATCGGTGCGGATACGCGACAGCATTTCGGTGTTGCTTTCGAACGCGCTCTCGGGTCTGGTGCTGCTGGTCGTGATCCTGTGGCTGTTCCTTGGCCTGCGCAACGCACTGATTGCCGCACTGGGTATTCCGCTTGCGTTCGCACTGACCTTCGTGGTGCTCGAGTGGCGTGGCGAATCGCTGAACTCGAACTCGCTGTTCGGCTTAGTGCTGGTGCTTGGCATGATTGTGGACCACGCGATCGTGCTCATAGAGAACAGCTACCGCCTTCGCCAGGGCGGCATGTCGCTGCGTGAGGCGGCGATCGAAGGTACCGACAGGATGGTGTGGCCGGTGGTGAGCGCCACGCTGACCACGGTGGCGGCGTTCGTACCGCTGATGATTCTCCCGGGGATTCTGGGACGGTTCCTGCGTGTGATTCCTCTCGTGGTGTCGGTGGCGCTTGTCGTGTCGACCATCGAAGCGTTCGCGTTTCTGCCGCTGCATTTTGCCGAGTGGGGCAGTGAGAAGGGCTCGAACGCCGGGGCCTGGTTCGGCCCGGTTGTGGTGTGGTTCGGCCGTGTGTTTGACGGCCTGTACGCTCATCGCTACCTGGTGACAGCCGGAGGGGTGGTGGTGATGGTGGTGGTGTTCGTGTTGGCGGGGCGAGTGCGTCAGGACCTGTTTCAGGGCGAGGACTACACGTACTTCTATATTGACGTGGAGCTTCCCGCGGGCTCACCACGGGCAAAAACGAGCAGCGTGGTCGCGCAGTTCGAGCAGCGCATTCTGCCGATGGTGGGCAAGGGCGAGGTGGTGTCGGTGGCCACGATGATCGGCCAGTCGGGCGCCAACAACAGCGTGCGCACCGAGTCGAACGTGGCGCAGATAGTGGTCGACCTGGCGGAGCGCAAGGAGGGACGGGTGCGGCCGATTGCGGCGGTGATGGACGAGATTCGCGATTCGTGCAGGGCGGTCGCGGGCCCGGAGGCTGTGTTCTACCGGACGGTCCGCGGCGGCCCACCCGTCGATCCCCCCATTTCGTTCCGCCTCTTCGGCGACAACTTCGACGAACTGTCCGCGGTTGCCGAACGGCTCACCCGCGGGCTGGCCGCATACGCGGAGCTGTACAACATCGTCGATAACCTCGAGCGTGGTACCCCGGAGCTGCGTGTGCAGGTGGACCGCGAACAGGCGGCACGCTACGGCCTGAGCGTGGCAGCCGTGGGCACCTACCTTCGGGCTTCGTTTGACGGTATCACCGCGACGCGCATCTTCGAGAACAACGAAGAGATCGATGTGATAGTGCAGTTGCGCCGTGATGCTGTGCGGTCGGTGGAGGAGTTGACGCAGCTGAAGATTCCGTCCCCGGGCGGGGAGCTGGTGCCGTTCTCAGCGGTGTGCCGCATCGTTGCCGGCGAGTCGATTGCCGCAATCAAACGGGAGGAGCGCAAACGCGAGGTGACGGTTACCGCCGAGGCCTGGGACAAGAAGAATATCCGGGCGATCAACGCGGAGTTCAGCAGGACGTTCGCCGAGGATATCAAGCCTTCGTACCCCGATGTCGAGTTCTCGGCAGGTGGTGAGTTCGCGGAGTTCGGCAACCTGCTGATCCAGATCCTGCGGCTGTTCCTCGTGGGCCTGTTTCTAATCTACCTCATCCTCGGCGCGCAGTTCCGCTCGTATACCCAGCCGCTGCTGATCCTGTTTACCGTACCGTTCGCGTTCGTCGGGATCATCATGTACCTGCTCGTATCGGCAACGCCGTTCTCAACCACGGTGCTGTACGCCGGCGTGGCGCTGGCGGGCATTTCGGTCAACGACTCGATTGTGCTTATCAGCTATGTCAACGAACTCCGGCGTGGCGGAGCGAGTATCGCGGAGGCGGTGGGGGCTGCGGTGCGGGTACGGTTGCGGCCGATTGTGTTGACGTCGGTGACGACGATAGCGGGCCTCGCGCCTACGGCGCTGGGGCTCGGCGGCTACTCGCCCGTGTGGGGACCCATGGCGAGCACCATCATCTTTGGACTGGTCCTCTCCACGGGTACTGCGGTGATTGCGGTGCCGTGCATGTACGGGATAATGGATGATATCGCCACGCGGCTGGGGGCGAAGATGAGACTCGAGGGATAGCGGGATCACCTGAACGCGGGATACATCATGGCCGAGTACGACGGACCAGAGAAACGCAGCACTGCACGGATGCCGCTCACGACGTTCTGCCCGGTGCTGTTCAGCGACCGGGGGGTGGAGCGATCGGCGTTGATGACGGACCTGAGCGAGAAGGGCGCGCGGGTCCGCCTCGAGGAGCATGGTGCGCGATGCGGGCTGCGTGAGGGTGACACGGTGGTGCTGCGGATCAGGACCCCCTACGGCACATCCACGTGCTCCGGCCGCGTGAACTGGGCGACGCATATCGACGGGCACCTCAACTTCGGTGTGACGTTCACCGATCTCTCAAGCGACCCGAAAGACCCGCTGACGAGCTTCATCGACTCGCTGTTCTAAGGCCGTACCGCCCACCGGCCCGCGGCCTGCCGGCTTCGGTCACCGGACCGCACATCCCTCTGGATGTATTTTTCGGCGTCTTCGCAGATGTCAACCACAACCAGAGGATTCGCGTGACACGCGCCACAGTCAGGGACATGCTGGCCGGGGGAACGCCGCTGCTGTTCGACGGGGCGATGGGAACCGAGATCCAGAAGCTCGGGTTCGGGACCGCTGAGTCGGAGGGGCACCCGGAATGCAACGAGATATTCAACATCACCAGGCCAGATGCGATCGCCGGCCTCCACGCGCGCTACTTCGATGCCGGCGCGATGATCGTCGAGACGAACACGATCGGCGGTAACCGCATCAAGCTCGATCACTTCGGGTTCGGGCCGCGGGCCTACGAGATCAATCTGTGCGCCGCGCGCGCCGCGCGGCAGGCTGCCGAGAGCTGCGGCGGGAAGCTGGTGTGCGGCGCGATCGGCTCGACCGGGCACGTGCCGCACGGGCGCGCCGGGGAAGCGCAGGTGTCGTTTGTGGAGCTTCGTGATGTGTTCGAGGAGCAGGCGCGCGGGCTGCTGGACGGCGGTGTGGACGCGGTGCTGCTCGAAACGCAGCAGCTTCTCACCGAGATACGCGCCGCGGTAATCGGTGTGCGGCGGGCGATGGCGGCCACCGGACGGGCCGTGCCGCTGATGGTGCAGGGGACGTTCGACGAGTTCGGGCGGATGCTGCTCGGGGCGGATGTTGACGGGTTCCTGGGGGCAGTAGGGAACCTGGGTGCTGATGTGCTGGGGATGAACTGCAGTACCGGACCCGCGGAAATGAAACCGACGGTTGAGGCGCTGCTGGTGCGCTCGCCTGTGCCGGTGTCGATGCAGCCGAATGCGGGCATGCCGGAGAATGTGGACGGGCGCCCGGTGTATCACATGGGCCCCGAGGAGTTCACGCGCCATGTGGTGCCGCTCATCACTGAGGGCGGAGTGGCAGTGGTTGGCGGGTGCTGCGGCACTACGCCCGAGCATACGCGGGCGTTGTCGGAGGCGCTCAAGGGGAAGCGGTGCGGCTCGCACGAGTACCGGCGTACGTTCTGCTGCTGCGGCAGCGGGATCTGGGGGACCGATCTCGAAGCCCACGAGGCGCCGGTGATTATCGGCGAGCGGCTCAACGCACAGGGCTCACGCAAGACCAAAGAGCTGCTGCTGGCAGACAACTGGCCCGAGCTCAACGATCTGGGCCAGGAGCAGGTGAAGCAGCACAGTGTGCTGCTCGACCTGTGTGTCGCGGTGAACGAGCGCGACACCGAAGCGCAGAGCATGAAAGCGCTGGTGGGGTACCTGGCCGAGCGGGTGCATGCCGGGTTCTGTATCGACACCACCGAGCCGGCAGTACTGGAGCAGGCGCTGGCCGTGTCGCCGGGATCGGTGCTGATCAACTCAATCAATCTCGAGCACGACTGCGCGCGGGCCCGCGCGGTGCTCGAACTCGCCCGCGAGTATGGGTGCCCCGTCATCGGGCTGACTATCGACGATGAGGGCATGGCGCGGACGGCTGAGCGGAAGGTTGTGCTTGCACACAGGCTGGCCGATCTGGCGTGCGGCACGTTCGGGCTTCCCCCGCACTGGCTCTATGTCGATCCGCTGGTGTTCACGCTGGCGACCGGTGAGCGTGAGAGCGCGGATGCGGCGGTGTGCAGCCTTGAAGCGCTCCGCAGAATACGTGATGAGCTCCCGGGTGTCCGCACGGCCATGGGTGTGAGCAACGTCTCGTTCGGCCTGCGTCCGGCCGCGCGACGCGTGCTGAACAACCTGATGCTGCGGCATGCGACTGAGGCCGGGCTGCGGGCCGCCATCTACAACCCGGCCCATGTCGACGATGTCGAGTCGTACGAGCGGCACGTGCGACAGCTCGGCGAGGACCTGCTGTTCGACCACCGCCCGGACGCCCTTGCGCGGTTTGTCGAGCACTTCGAACAGCAGCAGGCGCCGACGGCGCCGAAGTCGGCGGCAGGTGCACGGAAGGACGAGCGTACACCGGTGCAGCGGCTCCACGATGCGGTGCTGGGTCGCGACAGCCGGGGGTTGCGCGAGACAGTCGAGTCGGCGCTGGCGACGCAGGGGCCCAACGAGCTGCTGACAGGGGTGCTGATGCCGGCCATGGCCGAGGTGGGGGAGCTGATGGCGGCGGGGAAGATGATTCTGCCGTTTGTTCTGCAGGCTGCCGAAGTCATGAAGGAGGCCGTTGCGGCGCTCGAGCCGCACCTGGCGCACGAGGACCGTGTGTCGCGCGGCACGATTGTGCTGGCCACGGTCTACGGTGATGTCCACGACATCGGCAAGAACCTGGTGGGCTCGATCCTGCGCAACCAGGGCTACGAGATCGTCGACTTGGGGCGCCAGGTGCCGGCGGAGCTGATCGTGCGGACGGTCAAGGAGCGCGCACCGGTGGCGGTGGGTTTGTCGGCGCTGCTCGTGACCACGTCGCGGGAGATGATAGACATCGTGAAGCGGTTGGATACCGAAGGGGTTGCTGTCCCGGTCCTGGTGGGCGGCGCGGCGGTCAACCGCGCGTTTGCCGAGCGAATCGCAGTGCTCGAAGGCAACCGGACGTACGCGGGCGGGGTGCACTACTGCCGCGACGCGTTTGCCGCCACGCGCGTGCTGGAAGGCGGCGGGGCGGGAAGCGTGGCGACCGCGGACGCACGGCCGGCTGCGAAAACGGGGATCGCAACGCCGGTGGGTTCCTACGAGTTTGTCGAGCCGGCGGAGCGGGTGGAGCCGCCGTTCTACGGGACGGGGCAGGTGCTGCGGTGGGACAGCAGTGTCCTGCTCGACAGTCTGAAGCCGGAAGAGCTGTACAAGGGGTACTGGCGCGGCGGTTCTCTCGGCGTCGAGGAGTACGGGAAGGCAGTGGAGGAGCAGTTCGCGCCTGCCCTCGAGCGCGCGCGACGCGAGGTTCTCTCCGACGGGCTCATTGACGCGCGGGTGCTCTACGCCTATTTCCCGGTGATAGCTGAGGGCGAGAGCCTGGTTCTGCTCGACCCGGGCGACTTTCACACCGAACGGGCCGTGTTTACGCTCCCGCGCGTGGCGCGCAAGGGGAACCGCTCAATCGTCGACTATTTCCGTGCCGAGGGTGACCTGGTGGCGGTGCAGATGGTGACACTCGGGGACGCGATATCGGCGCGTGTCCGGGCGCTGCTGCAGGAGACCGGGGAGTATTCGTACGGGTTCTATCTGAACGGGCTGGCAAATCAGCTCACCGAAGACCTGGCCGACCGGGTCACGAAAGAGATCACGCGCGGTCTCGGGCTTGCCGATGGTCGTGGGAAACGGTTCAGTTTCGGCTACGCCGGTCTGCCGGGCCTGGAGCACCAGCAGGTCCTGTTCGAGCTGCTGGCGGTAGACGAGCGACTGGGCGTGCACCTGACCGAGGGGTACCAGATGGAGCCGGAGCACTCGACAATGGGAATCTACGTGCATCACCCGAGGGCGGAATACATGTGAGAAGCGAGGAATGAGGAGTGAGGATCCGGAAGGGTCAGCGGGGGTTCTTCTCGCTTCTCACTTCTGGGTTCTCCCTCAATTCACCCCACCTCCCCCTTGCTCTTCTCCCACGCCGCGTCCATCTCCTCGAGTGATACTTCGCCGAGTTTCTTTCCCGACTCCCGCACCGCGTCCTCAATGTAGCGGAACCGCCGCATGAACTTGTGGACCGTGCCGCGCAGGGCCTCTTCGGCGCACAGCCCGCGATGGCGGGCAACATTGACCAGGGCGAACAGGATATCCCCGAGTTCCTCCTCGGCATGCGGCGCATCACCCGCTTCGAGCGCCTGACGGAACTCGCCGAACTCCTCTTCCACCTTGTCCAGGACCGGTTTCATATCGGTCCAGTCGAACCCCACGCGTGCCACACGCCGCTGCACTTTCTCGGCGCGGAACAAGGCGGGAAGCGACCGCGGAATCCCATCCACGAAGTACTTCCGGTCCTGCTTGTCCTTCT